>NZ_PSWH01000050.1:0-19437 GCF_002932105.1 Rathayibacter sp. AY1C1
CCGCGGAGTGCTCATCGACACCAGCTGGCGCGGCGAGGTCGAGGTCACGCTCCTGGTTCAGGACCCCACCGCCGCCGGATTCACCTACGCCTACGGAGCCCCCGAGCAGCCGCAGACCGAGGAGGAGGCCGAGGAGGAGCGCGCCGAGAAGTCCGCGGAGCGCAAAGTGCTCATCGCCAACAACAAGGCGTGGAGCGCGGCCGAGAAGGTGCGCCGCGAGTGGATCGCGACCTTCCTCGCCCGCAAGACCCTCCCCAAGGACGCGGATCGCGTCATCGCCCTCGGTCTCACCGCTCACCGGTTCGCGGTGTCCTCCGGGATGACGGGCGGCAGCGACCTCGCGCACACGCTGCTGCGCATCGAGCGTCCCTCCGGCTACCGCGCCGACGCCCTCGCAGCGCTCGTCGAGGCGAACCCCGCGAAGGCCCGCCTGGTCGCGCTGGCCGTCGTGCTCGGAGGTCAGGAGGCGCACACGAGCAAGGAGTCCTGGCGTCGCGGCGACGAGCGCACGGCCGAGCACTTCCGCCAGCTCGCGGCCTGGGGTTACGCGCTCTCCCCGGTCGAGCAGGTCGTCACCGGCGACAGCACCCCCGCCGACGCCGCAGGGCTCAGCTAGCCCCATCCGGCGGGGACCGGCTCGCGCCGGTCCCCGCCGCCCTCCGGCCGCGGTGCGGGCCGACCCGAAACGGGTCGGCCCGCACGAGGGGGAGACCCCCTCGCCCCCCAGCCAGCTCATTCACTCCTGAGAGTGAACGAGTAAGGAAGGAGATGAAGCAGGGTCAGGCGCGGGGCCGTGGGCGCGGCTTGCGCTTCTTGCCCGAGCGGATGTTGCGGTTCTCGATCACGCCCACGACGGCGAGGCAGGTCGCGACGGCGACGAGGAGGACCCAGCCGAGGACGTTGAACCACTGCCCCGTGAACGCCGCGTACGTCTGCTCGCCGGCAATCGCGAAGAGCATCAGCGACAGCCCGAACCAGACCATGCCGTTGCTGATCAACGCAGCTCGAGCCAGGGGAGTGCGGGGAGTGGTCATGGCGTCACTGTGACACCGCCGACTGGGACTGCCCCCAACACGCGGGCCGTCTTACGCTGACCCTTGCCGCGTCGAGCGGCTCAACGCCCCTGCTCCGCTGCGGCGGACCCCGCCATTCGCCCCGATTGGCCGAGGGACCGCCGGCCGTCCTCGGCGCGAGTGCGAGTCATCGCCCTGCCGAGGCCGGCTGCCGGCGGCGCTGCGTCCGCCGCATCGCCGGGAACCGGCGCATCGCGCTCTCCGTCAGCATCGCCCGCGACAGAGTTCCAGTACCCAGCCGGTCCCACGCCAGACGGGTGATCGGCAGGTTCCGGCAGAAGATGTCGTGGAACCACGCCCGCGGCAGGTAGCCGTCCGTGTACAGGTCGTGGAAGTACGTCGCGACCGCCTCTTTCATCAGCAGATCCGCACACGCCTGCGCCGCGGCCGGCGGCAGGCGGAAGAACTGCACCGCTGTCACCACCCGCACCGTCCACAGCGACACGCTGCCCAGCGTGCAGGCGAGGAAGAAGATCGAGAGGAACCACTGCCAGCCCTCGACGGCGGCGCCGAAGCTCGCCACCGTTAGAAGCGCCGGGAGCACCAGGCTCGCCACCGCGTACGGGATCGCGGAGAACTGCGAGCGGCGCTCCGCTGCGCGAAGTGCCGCCCCGGCATAGCCGGCGTCGCCCAGCTCGCCCGCGAGCGTCGGGCATCGAGTCGTCACCGTGAGCGACTCCGGGACCGGCGTGCCGCGCAGGTGCCGTTCGTCCAGAGCCCGATGCAGCGCCACATCGCGCAGCTCGTTGTCATCGGCGCCCGTCAGAAACCCCTCCGCCACCGAGTACTGATGCGCGACGAACGCCAGCAGCTCCGTCGACGGGTCGACCCACTCGTCACCGTCCCCGAAGGCGGCCGCGGCAGGGGAGTAGCGGACCATTTTCCCGCCGCGCGAGAACACCGACCGCGCGACCGCCGAGCGCACGCGCTCACGATCGCTACCGTCCTCAGCCGCCGCGATCAGCCCGCCGAGCCGGCCCCACGGTCCGCGGTGCAGGGCTGTCATCTGCCGTACGGCACTCACCGGCTCACCTCCCGCTCGACGCTCATCGGAGCGTCCACGGTAGCGCCGCGCTAGTGCGCGGCTTCGTACGCTTCGACCACCTGTGCTGAGATGCGGCCGCGGGGAGAGACCTCGTGGCCGTTCTCGGCCGCCCACTCCCGAATCGCCTTCAACCGCTCGGGGTCGCTCTTCCCGCGAGTGTGAGACGAGGAGTCGGCGTTGCTGTCCCGGCGCACGCGGCGGCCGGCGGTGATGTACTTGTCGAACACGTCGCTCAGTTTGGCGGCGTTCTCCGCCGACAGATCAATCTCGTAGTTCGCGCCATCGATCGAGAAGGCGACGGTTCCACCGTCATCCTCGATCGCAGAGCCGTCCAGGTCATCGATGAGAGTCAGCTTCTGTGCCATCAGGGTATCTCCAAACAGAGGGAAAGAACGATCGATTCGTTTATACCAGTTGGCTGGTACGAAGCGACTGACCCATGCTGTGCACCGAGAACATCGTGCGGATCAAGCGATCGCTACGGAGTGGAGGCTGCGCGCGTCTCTCCTCGGAACCTGATTCTTGCGTGGGCGCCTGCCATGTAGGAAAATCCACAACATGACACCTTTCACTGACCAAGAAATTATTGCGCGAGTTGCCGGGCACGCGACGCAGGCCGTAGGAGAGCTCAGCGACTTCGTCCAGCGAGCTGAACTTGCGGTCGCTCTGGTTATTGCGTTGCGAGACGCGCTCTATAACGAGCTAACGTCGGGCGCCGCGCCGGGTGGGCGGGAGTGGGAAGTTCGGCAACTTGATGCACTGAGAGACGCTGCTGAGCACTATCGCACCGAGGCGGAACGAGTTGCAAAGGGCTAGGAGACGCCCTAACTAACCGAACGTGCGCGTTCGAGCGGGTCCGTTACGTTGGCTGGCGGTCCCAGTCGCAGGGTGTTTCACTGGTATCGGTGAAATGTGTGATCTGCGGTGGCCTGTCACGCAGTGGGTCGACCACAATGCGTCAGTAAGGCTGAACATTTGAATACAGCGCGGCCAGTGATCTTATGCCTTCGTCGTCCTAGAAAGATATCTCCCTTCGCATGCAAAAGGGGCGAAACGCCTAACGGCGCTCCGCCCCTTTTGTGATCGCTAAACGGTCTGGCTGATTGTTCCGCCAGGGTTCCGGCTCGCCGTGTGCTTAGTCACGAACTTTCCCGTCGACGCCGAGCGGTGGACGAGCTTCGAGGCCCCGGTTCCCGACCCGACGCGCTCCGTGGTGGTTCTGCTCGGCCGACGAGCGGCCGACGTCTTGCTCACGAAGCGGCCAGACGAAGCGGAGCGGCTTACTGAGCGACCCATGGGAGGCTCCTTTCCTGGTTGGCGGGTAGTACCCCGCTGGTTCTCATCACTTGGTTCGGCGCACGGTCGTCGTGATGGTCACGCGCACCGGCACCTTGACGGGCTTCGTGCGGACGATCCGCACAACGCGCCTGGTTGCCATGTCGACTCCTCTCAGGAGCTGAGCCTGAGTGGAGAGCCGTCGTGCGACGGCTGAGAACCCCAGTAGTCTGTGTCTGTCGAGATCTGACTACGCTCAGGACTTGCAGGGTCAACCGTTCGCGCGGTTGGCCCTTTTTTGTTCGTACATCATCAGCGTAGCGCGGTGGTAAATCGTGCGCAAGTCGACGCACACCTTTCCACCCAAGCCCAACCTTCCCGCGGTGACGCAGATGTAGCATGGATACATGGCAGCGAAGACGCGAACAAATTACCAGCATGAGGGTGGTCTCCAGGATGCGCTGATCGACCTCGTGCGGGTCGGCATGGCCGGCTACGGCCCAGGAGTCCGGCAGATCGCATCCCGGCTACTGCGATCGCTTCCACCCGAGGTGCACGAGTCGGAAGAGTTTCGCGGCATGCTGCGAGAGGTCCTGAGTGCTGCGTCGCCGGCTCACGCTCTCCGTTTCGCCCCCGGCGAGGTCCCGCAGGACGCCGAGACGAACACACTGGTCGACGTTGACCCGAACCCGTCAGGTGCGGCTCTCGTTCTCGCGCCCGCCGCGATGAGCGAACTCGAGGAGATCGTCGCGGAACGCGAACGAAGCGACGAACTGGAGCGAGCGGGAATCACTCCGACGCGCGCGCTTCTGCTGAGCGGTGAGCCTGGAGTGGGCAAGACCCTCGCAGCGCGATGGCTGGCGGAGAAGATCGGAGTGCCCCTCGTCTCACTCGATCTTGCATCGGTCGTCTCTAGCTATCTCGGCTCATCCGGCCGAAATATAAAGTCGGTGCTCGAATATGCACAATCCGGGCCGTGCGTGCTTCTGCTTGATGAATTTGACGCAGTCGCAAAGCGTCGCGACGACGATACTGACGTCGGTGAGTTGAAGCGCATCGTGAACGTTCTTCTTGTAGAACTAGACAAATGGTCCAGTACCAGCTTGCTCGTTGCGGCGACAAACCATCCACAATTGCTGGATCCGGCGATCAACCGCCGCTTCGATCGGTCGATCGAACTTCAAGTACCAACTTTACGAGAACGGAAGATCATTCTCCAAAATCTAGCCAACGGCTCGGCGTCGTCAAAGGTGATCGATGTCATGGCCGAGGTCACCACTGACGAAACTGGGTCTGGGCTCTCCCGACTGTGGGGAACAATCCTACGTCGCTCCGTTTTGCACGGCACCCCGGTCGATGACGAAGTCATTAGAGCGGCACTGGTCAAAAACCCCGAGTCGGGTAAAAGCAGAGACCTCGCCTGGCATATCGCGTCCCAAGACCTCAATCTCTCGGCTAGACAAATTGCTCAACTAGCCGGAGTCACCCACCCAACAGTAACAGCAGCGTTGCGCCGTATAAAGGGATCTGAAAATGGCTGAAAGTAGACCAGGCAACCCTCTCCTGGTAAATGGCGAGGCCTTGCGGCTTAACGTGACCCCTCCGAAGTCTGGTGGCGGAACCAAGTACAACCCTCAAAAGCTGGATGCCGCGCGAGCACTGCTGGTGCCCATGGTGGAGCAAGCCGTGAAATCGGTGGCGGAGCTACCCATCGAGTTGCGTGCAGACCGGGTCTACTTGGAGGCGCGACTCCTACCGAACTACATATCAGCGTCGAGCTTTCCGACAGACTTGCTCGCCCAGATCGGTGCTGTTCCAGTTGGTTCTCGCGCCGACGTCGGCGTGTATAAGACAAAAACGCGAAAACCAAAAACGGTCGGCACTCGACGGATAATCGTATCTGTCGACGATTCGGGATTAGCGAAACTTGGTGAGCTGACGCAATCCGGAGGGACTTCGAAAGAAGAACGGAAAGCGGTGGAAGATGACTTGATCAAGTTTGATTTCATAGCTCTGTCGGAGCCGGCGACCCCGAACTATGCCGAGGAGTCTCGCCTGTGGGAGGCGGTTCTGCATCCCGAACCCGGCGTTGGCAGGGCTCAGGCGTCCGCTGGCAACGCTGTCCTCGATAAGTGGTCGAATTGGATTCGTCTTCTCGACGGAAAGGTTAATGACCAATACATCCGAAGGGTAGGGGGCCTCACCTTCACGTCGGTTGAGTTGCCGCCCGAGGCGCTTGTCGAAGCGCGAAGGTTCAATCCGTTAAGGGTCATCCGTCCGATGCCACAGATACGTCCTTTCCCTGGCGTCCAGCTCCGGGACTTCGCGCCGTTCGTGGCGGCGGCGACCGACCGGCCGAGATCTGAGAAGTTTCGAGTGGCGGTCTTCGACGGCGGCCTTGGTCGCACAACGCCTCTCTTCCCCGATGCGTCGATAGATCTGACAAGCGCCGCGTCAACGCCCCATGCAATTCAACACGGAACGGCGGTTACGGGCGCAACGATGTACGGACTTGCGAACCCTGGCGAAGGGGGCGAGCAGCTTGCGCTCCCCGTGGACAGCTTCCGCGTGCTCCCGCCCCCTATTGCTGAAAACGATCCGGACGGCTACTGGGTCCTCGATCAAATTAGAAATATTGTGGAGAGGGGCGAACACAAGATTGTGAATCTGAGTCTCGGTCCGGCCGAGCCGCTAGACGACGACCAGGAGCCGAATCTTTGGACCAGCACGCTCGACCAGCTTGCTTGGGAGAAGGATGTTCTCTTCGTTGTTGCTGCGGGAAATCACGGCGACCAGGACGAACTTACGGGTCTTGATCGCATTGAAGCTCCAGCTGATATGGCAAACGGATTGAGCGTTGGGGCTGTCGATAAGCCCGCGCCGCAAAAGAAATGGGCACGAGCGCCTTATTCGTCCAAGGGGCCGGGTCGGCAAGGTAATCGCATCCAGCCGACGGGCGTGCAGTTCGGGGGAGTGGCAGATCAGCCCTTCCCGATACTCCGTGCTGACGGAAGTTTTGGAGCGTCGCAAGGCACGAGCTTTGCTGCACCGCTGGTGACCCACGCGCTGTCCGGACTGGCGGCATCCCTGCCAGTGCCGACCCCCAGTGTCTTGCGAGCTTTTGTCGCGCATTTCACAGAGCGGCACACCCAGTACAAGAAGCGCCGCGCCGAGTTTGGGTATGGACGAATTCCACTAAAGTTCGACTCTGCCTTAGAGAGTTCGGAGGACGAGGCTCACGTCTTGTACGTGGATTCTATCGAGCGTGACGTGACGCTCGGTTTTCAGATTCCCGTACCTACTCGGCATCAGGGGCCGGTTGAAATCAGCGTCACTTTGGCGTTCGCTTCGTCCGTCGATCCTGCGGAACCTACGGACTACACGCGAGGCACCCTTGATCTCGTACTGAGGCCGCACTCGCACCGATTCGTCTTTCATGCCCCAAAGGATCAGCCAAGCGCAGATCAGATCCTTGATGACCGCTCACCAGCCGCGCTCGATCTTCTCGAGCATGACTGGACCCAAGGCGGCGCTCCTCTCACAGCGGGGTTAGGAGCAGGCGCATTCATCCCCGAGCACCAATTGAGAGACGAAGGTAAATGGGAAACGCTTCGTCACGCCAGGTTGAAGCTCAAGCCCGGGGAAGTCGAGGATCCTTGGGTCGAGGTGTCCTATGTGGCCCGTCGTGCCGGGAGTCTCGACCTCGGACCGTCCACACTTCCGTTCTGCCTCCTCGTGACTGTGCGCGATACATCCGGTACTGGGACCTTGTACCGGCTGGTTACGACACAGTTCCAAGCGCTGAAGCCTCTAGTGCAAATCGCCTCGCAGGTGAGGGTGAAATGAAAGCATTGTTCTAGTGAGGGGTGGCCGAACACTCAGCTCCGACGACGAGGTGATTGCCTCGGTCATTGGTCCGGAGGCTTGCTCCGCCGCGATGGCTGCATGGCGGGGGCGCGAGTGCGAACCCAGAACGGGCGTGGGTCGGCACTACGGCCACCCTCTGTTTGCGGCCAGTATCGCCGTGCCACCGGCCGTTGAGACGCTGCCAGCGGACCGGCGACGATGAACCGGCCGCTTCGGCGAGGCTCGTCACAAAAAGGGCGGCCTTCGGCCGCCGCGGGGCTAGGAGGCCTGTGCGTCCTCGGTGTCGAGCCAACGGAGGAGGTTCCGTCTGCGGACCTGCTTCACCTCGAAGGCGACGTTTCGCTCGCGCTGCACGGCTTCGGTCGCCTCCGTCTGGGCATCCGACATGCGACGCGACACCTCAGCGGCGATGGCGTCATAGTCATTCTCGTGGACCAAGTTCGTCATAATCTGACCTCCGTAGCCGCTACGATACTCCTTCTCCGTCCGGTTGAGCCGGCGAGCGTACGGAATTTCGCTGCTGCAGTCGGTTGGTCATCGTCGTCCCGAGGGCGAGCGCTTCCGCTGTGGCCAGGAGGTGCGCCAGCACCTCAATCATCCGAAGGTCGAGTTCGGTCAGATCTCCGACCGACGTCGCGTTGGCGCTCAGGACCCCGAACGGTACTTGATCCGTCCGCACCGCCACGGTGATGAATGTCTTGTAGATGCGTTCGCGATCTAAATCGATTCCGGGCTGTTTCGTGGTGGCGAGATCCTCCACAAACAGCGGAGTACCGGTATCGAGGACGCTCCAGATCGCATTGTCTCGACTTTCGCCCTCGGTGAAGGTTTCGCGAGGACGGTCCAATCTGTTTTTCTCCCCAATGAAGGGGAAAGCCTTCAGAATGCGATTGGTTGAGGGGCTTTCGTCGCTTGCGGCGGGAATATCATCCAGATTATCAAGCCGGAAGTAGGAGATTCGAACAGAGTCTGCTTTGACGAGTTTTGGCCACGTCGCCAGCAAAGCCGCCGTCGTAGTGCCAAGGGTTGAACGTCTCTGCTCCTGTGAATTGCCAGCCATTGTCTGAACGAGTAGTGCTGCTGGCTTAAAGCCGCCATGCATCGTGGCCATCGTCCGTACTCTTTCTGCGTCCAGCTGCTTTGCTAGATCTTGCTTCTCGGCCGCATCCTTCTGCTTGACTGCGGATGCGTTTCGGCTCTTTAGCAGGGTCACTACGCCAACAAAGACGGCACAGATAAGTACGGCGATGCGAGAGGGAAGCTCGAGGTCTGTCTTTGTGGCCAGCCAAGTGACGAAGGTGGCTACCGCCAGCAGCAGCGCTCCGACAAGTTGAAGAACGTCGTACAGGTGGGACCGATCCACGACGGTCTTCGTTTGAGCTTGGGCCATAGCGTCAAGGTATCGATGTCAGCGAGGTTCGTCCAGCAACGTTTTAGACCGAAACCGATGTTAGATCGCACTCATGGGCTGGTGAGTTGACGGCGGGCTTGACTCGACTCGGGTCTCGCTGTTTCGAGCCCTGTTCTAGGCCGCTTTGACTCGATCGTCTTTCGTCGTCGCACTCAACGACCCGCCTCGCGATCTGCATCCCCGAAGCGTTCCACTCGTCCGGGCAAGGCTGGACTCGCTGAAAACGATCGTTTGCGAGCAGGCCGAGGCCGCGTAGCGCGGCTGACGTTTGTGGATGTTGCCGCTCAGTGGCGGCGTTCTGACGCCGCTTCGTGGCGCAGTTCGGCGTCAGCGGTCTTCGGTCAGGTGGCGGTAGATGGTGCCGCGAGAGACACCGAAGGTGTCTGCGATCTGCTGGACCGTGTAGGTCTTCTCGTCGTACATCGCGCGAGCCTGCTTCGCCTTCGTGGGCGTCATCTTGAAACGCCCGCCGCCCTTGCGTCCGCGAGCGCGAGCGGCGGCGAGGCCGTCGTGGGTGCGTTCCACGATGAGGTCGTGTTCGAACTCTGCGATCGCGGCGAGCATGTGGAAGAACAGTCGCCCGCCGGGAGTGGTCGTGTCGATGCCTTGCGAGAGCGCCTTCAAGCCCACCCCCCGCTGCTGCAGATCGTCGGCCACCTCTTTCAGGTTCCGCACCGACCGGCCGAGACGGTCGAGCTTGGTCACCACGAGGGAGTCGCCCTCACGCAGATAGTCGAGCGCTTTGCCGAACTCGGGTCGCTTCGCGAGCACCCCGGAGGCGTGCTCCACGAACACCTTCTCGCAGCCGGCGGCCGTCAGCGCGTCAGTCTGCGCATCCGGGTTCTGGTCCCTGGTCGAGACTCGGGCGTATCCGATCGATGCCATGGGCCGACTGTACTGTGGACGTGCCTCGCGGTACGTAGCTCTCGGACACGAGCCGTTGAACACGACTCGCCGGACGGTGGAGTGGTCCTGGGCGGTGTGCCACCGACATTCGTTTACGGGAGCTCGTTGTGAGAGCCCGTGATGATCTGGCACACGCTGCTGGCGGTGCAGTCGGCGGGGTCGAGTGCGCGGCTCGCGTCGAGGGCGTGCTCCAGCTCGGTTTCCAGGATCGCGAGTTCTCGCTGTCGGGCGCGGACGTCATCGAGCCTGCTGGTGAGCAGGGTGGTGACGTGCTCGCAGGGCGTTTCTCCGGCCTGTCGGAGGGCGAGGACGCTGCTGATGTCGGTGAGGGTCAGGCCGGCGGTCTGGGACGCTCGGATGAATCGCAACCGAGAAGCGTCGTCGTCGTCGTACTGCCGGTATCCGTTCGTCTCCCGCTCAGGGAAGGGCAGGAGTCCTTGACGTTCGTAGAACCGGATCGTCTGTGCGCTCACTCCGGTGGTGCGGGCAAGTTCTCCGATTCGCATGACCTCATTCCACCACTTGACCTTGTAGTCGGGTGCAGGGTTTACGGTCGGGTCGTGGAAATCACCTTGCAGTACTTCGATGGATGCCCGAACTGGACGGTCGCCGCTGCGCGCCTCGCGGACCTCGCTCAGGACCGGCCCGATCTGACTGTGACGCCGTTGTTGGTGGAGTCGGTGGAGCAGGCGGAAGCGATAGGTTTCCACGGTTCGCCGAGCCTGGTGGTGGACGGCGCTGACCTGTTCCCCGACTCGAACGCGACGATCGGGCTCGCCTGCCGCATCTACGTCACACCCGACGGGCTCGCGGGCGCGCCGACGATGGAGCAGCTGCGCTCCGCCCTCTCCGCCGCATGAGCGCGGGGAGTGCGACCGCGACGAACGCTGCCGGCGGGAAGGAGCATGCGATGAGCGAGGAGTTCGACCTGTTCGTCATCGGTGCCGGGATGGCTGGCACGACGGCTGCGAACAAGTGCGCTGCTCAGGGCTGGCGCGTGGGCATCGTGGACGCCCTTCCCTATGGAGGGACGTGCGCGTTGCGGGGCTGTGATCCGAAGAAGATCCTCCGGCGTGGAGCGGAAGTCATCGACGCCGCCCACCTGATGCGCGGCAAGGGCATCACCGAGGGCGCGGTGTCGATCGACTGGCCGGCGCTGATGGCCCACAAGCGAGGATTCACCGATGGGGTCCCTCAGGGAATGGAGGACGAGCTCGTCGGGAACGGGGTCGCGACCTTCCACGGCAGCGCCCGGTTCGCCGGCCCGAACGAGATCGACGTCGACGGGACGCGACACCAGGCGAAGAGGTTCCTCATCGCCTCCGGCGCCCGCCCGCGGCCGCTGACGTTCTCGGGGCATGAGCACTTGATCGACAGCAGCGACTTCCTCGAGCTCGACCGGCTTCCGGAGCGGATCGTGTTCGTGGGCGGCGGGTTCATCTCGTTCGAGTTCGCGCACATCGCCGCCCGCGCCGGAACGAGCTGCGTGATCATCGATCACGGCGAGCACCCGTTGAAGGAATTCGACCCGGACCTCGTCGACCTGCTCGTGGAGCGCACCAGGAGCACGGGCATCTCCGTGCAGCTCGCCACCACCATCCGCAGCGTCACTGCCACCGCAGCGGGTCTCGACGTCGCGCTCGAGCGCGACGGTGAGACGTTCGTGATCGGCGCCGACCTCGTGGTGCACGGCGCCGGGCGAGTGGCGAACCTCGACGGCCTGAACCTGGACGCCGCGAACATCGCCTCCACCCCCCGCGGAATCACGGTCACCGGACACCTTCAAAGCACCACCAACCCCGCGGTCTACGCGGCCGGCGACTGCGCCGACACGCCAGGAAGACCCCTGACCCCGGTCGCCGTGTTCGAGGGCAAGGTCGCAGCCTCCAACATGCTCAAGGGCACCACCACGACCCCCGACTACACGGCCGTGCCCACCACCGTGTTCACCATCCCCGAACTCAACCGCGTCGGCGCCCTCGAACGCGACGCGAGAGCCAGCGGCGCGGACATCACCGTGCGACACCTCGACACCAGCGACTGGTACTCCAACTACCGCATCGGCGAGACGACCGCCGCGACGAAGATCATCATCGACAAGGCAACCGACACGATCCTCGGCGCACACCTCCTCGGCCCCGGCTACGCCGAACTGATCAACATCCTCAGTCTCGCCATCAAGCTCCGCCTCACCACCCGGCAGCTGAAATCGATGACCGCCACCTACCCCTCCCTCGGCTCCGACCTCGGCTCCATGCTCTAGCTGCTCCCGTTCCGCACCAGACCCGAGCGGGGAGAACCCGCCGGGAGGATGATCGGACCATGCCCATCGATGCTTGCGAGACGCGACCCACTCGCGTCAGCGTTCGCCTACGTAAACCGCCTCTGCCGGAGGGCTGGGACCGCCGACACGATCAGCTCCCATGACCGTTGACACCCGAGTCGTCTGCTCCTGCTGCGGCAAGCTCCGCAACAGGCGTCACGTCCACGCCCTCAACGGAGGCGCCGCGTACGTGTGCCGCCGCTGCGGTCTCTGGATAGCTCTACGCCCACACGACGACGGCCAGCACGCACCCTCCCGCTAGCTCACCTCTCACCACGAACCCCCCACGCAACCATTGAGCTCACACGACACGGAACGGCATCAAAACGCCGCCACCAAATGTCGAGATTCACAGGGGAGAAGCGACCCTACTGCTACGCGCGTCGCCTGGTCTCGCTGGTGTTGCGTTGGGGTGTACCCGAAATGACATGTCCGCGGTGGTCACCTGGTTGCGGATCGTGGCTTCGGTGAGCTGTACTCAAATCGGGATGGGACGTTCTCGATTCGGTCGATCGCATCGGTTACCGTCGCTAGATGAGGCAAAGATCCGTCAGATGGCGTTGGCTAGGCGCTGCGGCCGTAGCAGTGGCCCTGGTGGTTGTCGTCTGGGCCGACATCCGAGGATATTGTGGCGACACGCCGGCTGGCTCTTCTGCGATGAGTAGCTGTGTCTCGGGACCGGCGGTAGGAGTTCCCGGGGCCTTGGTGATCACGGTGGTCGGCATCGTCTTCGTCGTCTACTCGACGTATCGAGCTGTGCGAAGAAGTCAGGGCCACGACGAGGCGAGGGTGTCTCCGTCGTCGTGACCCTGGGTAGAACAGGCCGTCCAGCAGCTAACTGGTCACCTCCTCAAGGGTGATGTCGGTCGGCAGCTCCTCGCCTTCCGTGGGTGCGACCTGAGCGAAGCCCGTTGGGGCTGCCCCTTCCGCCGCTCGGCCTGCCGTGTCGGATGTCGCCCGGTAGAGGCCGGCGGTACCGCCTGTCACGTAGAACTGAGTGCTGAGATCGCCCTCGAGGCCTGATGGAGTCAGGTAGAGCAGGTAGGTCTCGCCGGGGATGAGCAGCGGAGCGGGACCTTCCTGCGCTTCGGACCCCAGCTGACGAACCTGCACCGTTGATCCAGGAGGAAGATCTCGATCCGTCTTGGCGGCTGTGATGACGTCGAGGGTGGAGACGGTGAACTCGGTCTCGGGCGTGATGTCGGCAGCCGCCTTCTGGCCGGTGACGGTTGCCACGACGACGGTAGAGCTGGCCTCCGACAGGCTTGCTTCCGATGCGTACAGCTCGACTCGTGAGCCGTGAGCTCCGGACTGGTCGCCGGTGGTGCTCGTGGTCGATGTGCAGGCGCTCAGGGCTGTAGCGATGGTCAACGCGACGATTGCGGCGCCGGACTTGATGAAGCGATGGTGAGTCATTCGGTCCTCCTAGTAGAGAGCGTTGATGCCGGTGACCTCGTCGGAGGTCAGACCGGTGACGCCAGCGCTGTAGGCCGACGACGCGCTGGTGTACATCACTCGCGCGCGAGTAGTCACATGGTCAAGACCGAGCGCGTGACCGATTTCGTGCTGCCAGACCACCTTCAGTCGCGTCGCCGGTTCGAGACCGGCCAGGTAGTACTGGTTGATCCGCACGGTCGCGGAGTTGGTGCTGCCGAAGGGGCACGTCCAGTTGGCGTTCGCCTCGTAGCCGGTCGCGCCGTAGTTCGAGTTCTGAGCCTTGAACGTCGGCCCGCTCTCGTCCACGGTGGAGAGGTTGACGTCCGTGCCGCTCGTGTACTGGTTGCGCGCGTAACTGAATGCTGTTCGGAAATTGCCGTTCACGTAGCGCCAGTCGATTCGCAGGTCGCCGGTGCTCCATTTGCAGCCTGTGGTCGTGTAGGCGAAGGCGGGGGCCGGTGCTGCGATCGTGCCGATCACGAGCCCTAACGCGATGGCGAGAGCGGCGAGCCTTCCGCGCTTCTTGCGATCGTTGTGGATAACGCTTTGTTGCATTTTTCCTCCAATATTGATCGCGAGCCGCCGACGTTGGCTGCTGTGATTGCGCTCAGGGTAGGCGTCCAGGAGCGCGCATACAGTCGGGTAAAGAGGGGACAATTCGGGGGACGGCGGCGTTTGTTCACCTCCGCGCTGGGTGCAGAGTGCGGCATGCCCGGCGTTGCGTTGGGGCCGACCCCAGCTGGGCGCTTGACGCGTCATGTCGGTGTCGTAGTCACGAGGGCGCTCGTGAAGGGCGGGCTACGCTCGATGTGTGGATCCGACTCTTGCTGCGTTGTTGGGTGCGGGGTTGGGAGCTGTTGCCACCGCGACCGTTCCGTTTCTCACTGTTCGCGCTCGTCGGCGCGATGATGCGGCGGCGCAGCGACGCACCGACACGCTGGCTTTCCTGGATGTCGTGATCCGGATGGTCAAGGCGCGAGGTGTCCAGGATTGGCGGCTGTTCTCCAGCACGCATTCGGAGGCCGTGGTCGCACTTGAGCGGATGCTCATCGGTGCTCCGGCGCGGGATGTCGATCACTTGCAGCGCGTCGCCAATTTTGCGTTTGAGCGTGCGACGAAAGACGAGAACGTGACGCTTGCGACAGTTGGTGTCGAGGCGATGTCCGAGGTACTCCGTCGCTGGTGTCGCGGAGAGCTCAAGGGGCGAGCGATTGCCGACGCTTTCGAGCCTGCGCTCGACGTGCAGTTCGCTAAGCGAGGCGTCAGGGGAGCGTGATCGCCACGCCTCTCTGGCGCGCAGTGGAGGGCAACCAGGATCACGGACGCGCGGTGGTGTGGCTCGGTGCCTACGAGCAAGCTCTCATCAAGCAAACGACCGCGCCTGTGCCGCCGCAGCCGACTGTGGTTCCGCCGGCGATCCGGAAGGTAACCAACGGCCCAGACGTCGATGGTTTTCTCGTCATTGTCGCGCTGGACGATCGGGTGCCGCAGGGTTCGCTGAACGTTCGAAGCGACACGCTGCCGGCGTTCATCACGCTTTGACGCACGTCCTCGGCGTCAAAACACGGTCGCGGAGCTGGCCGAGCAGTACGGCGTGGGCCGCGCGACCGTCTACCGCGCCCTCGACCGGGCGAAGGCGAAGGGTGACGCTCACCGAGACGCGGGACGAGCTGGTCGCCTGAACGAGAGGACCCCCGCGAGCGTGATGCTCGGCGGGGGTCACCATCGCGACGAGGCGGTCGTCGCGCGTTGCCACGCTACTCGACGCTCGCTGTTCACTCCGGTTCGTCGTCCCAGGTGATCAGCGGCGGTCGTTGGACGATGCGGGGCATGGGTCCGGTGTTGTCGATCGTGCGGGTGATGCGGTGGTAGCCGGCGGCGTGCGCGATGGCGGTGAGTGCGTGCAGCGCGTGTTCGTAGTCGAGGTGTTCCGTGATGTGGCGGAGCGAGACGTGCGTGCCTTCCGCGAGGGAGTTCGCGAGTCCGAGGATCGCGAGCTGGTCGCTGCTGAGGTCGGCGCGTCCGTGGAGCGCGCGGTCGTAGTCGACGGCGTAGACGTCCCAGGCGTTGTCGTGCAGGATCCACGGCTCGTCGGCGTTCGCGAGGCCGGTGCGGATGAGCAGTTCGGTTGCTGCCTCGCGGCCGTTGTCACCGGCAGCCCACGCGCGCAGCTCGTCGTCCGGGTATGCGGCTGTCATGCGGGTTCCCGTCGTGTCGGTTGCACTGCTGCTGGTGCCCATTCTCTGAGGCCATCCGTCCGATAAGCAGAGCGTCAGCCGGAGGGGCGAGGCCGTCATGTGTGACCCGGAGGGTCATCCCCGAAGGGGACGCGGAGCGCTCTTGACGGTCTCGATCCGGAGGCCAGAGTGCCGCGTCGGATGGACGGCCGGACGTGACGAACGCGCTACAGGCCAGCGCGTCTCGTCGTGCATCATCCGCCGTGCTCCGGTGCGGGCGCAGGCGTCTCCTCCGTCGCACGTCGGGTGGACCGTCGAGCGCGAGGAGCTGCGCCGATGGTGCCGGGAGCGCGGGCTCCGGTGGCGCGCAGTTCCTTGTCGCTCCACCCGGAGGCGAGTGCCGCGTTCCACGCTTTGCTGTGGGCGTCGCGTGCGTCCTTCGCTGCCTGGTCCGCGGTGTCGACGTCGTTGGTCGCCGCGACGAGGACACGCACTGCTGCGACCCGTTCTTCGACGGACCGCTCGATCAGTTCGCGTGCGGAGGCGGCTGCGGTGTCCGGGTCGATTCTCTTGTCTGCCATGCCGCCAGGTTAAACGAGTCGCGCTGCGACCACCACTCCCGATCCTGCTGCGCGGATCGAGCGCCAGCCACCTTCGGCGGCGAAGCGCTTTCGATTCCAATCGGAGGAGCAAGCTGTCCGTTTACCGCTGGTAAATGGCTTGCCGGGCTGGCGCTGCGCTTGGCCCGGGTGCACACTGGTCGTGTGGTCCCCGCTGGTTGGCGGGTTCGCTGCGCTGGCTTGGAAGGGCGGTGGTTCGGGTGTCGGATGGGAATCCTCGACGGTTGTTCGCTCGGAAGCGCCGCGAGAACGCGACGGAGGGCGCGCGCGAGAAGTACTACCGCGTGTACGTCACCGCCGAGGAGGACGCGGCGTTGCAGGCTCGTGCTGTGGTGGCTGGCGACATCACCGTCCCGCGGTTGCTGTTCGAGTCCGCGATGAACGCGCAGGTGCGTACCGATGCGGAGTGGAAGAGCGTTGTGGCTGAGCTGATGCAGGTACGCGCCGATTTGGGCGGCATGGCGAGGAACCTCAACCAGCTCGCCCGGTTCGCGAACACCGAGGGTCAGTTCCCGGCGCAGGTCGAGGAGTTCCGTGCGCAGTTCGCGGCGTTGGTGCCGCAGATCAGTGCAGCGTGCCGGTCGGTGGCGGGCAAGTGATCCCGAACGTCACGTACGGCTCGCAGATGGGGGGGCTGATGAGCTATCTCGCCGGCCCTGGCCGTTCGAACGAGCACACGGAGCAGCATCTGATCGCGGGGGATTCCGCGATCATGGCGCTGTACGGGTACGAGGTTCTGGACCGTGCTGCCGCGTTGGCGATCGCGCGTGATCTTGACGAGCCGGCGGAGCTCTACGGCACGAAGGTCATGCGGTCCGTGAAGCAGTTCAACCGCGAGACAGGCGAGCCGATCATGGACCCCGCGACGGGCAAGCAGGCCGTCGTCAAGCAGGACGCTCACGTGTGGCACTGCTCGCTCTCCCTCAGCGCCGAGGAGGGCTCGTTGACGGATGAGAAGTGGGGTGCGATCGCCACCGATTTCGTGCAGCGTATGGGCTTCGCGGGCGATGACATCGGAAAGGCGAACGCGCGATGGGTCGCCGTTCGTCACGGTGTGTCGAAGAACGGGAACGACCACATCCACATCGCTGTTTCCCTCGTCCGTGAGGACGGGACGAAGGCGCACATCCCCTACGACAAGCGCCTGAGTCAGAAGGTCTGCCGCGAGTTGGAACGCGATCACGGACTGACGCAGCTCCACCCCGAGGGGCGTGAACTGGGGGAGCGCGGGGTCGTCCCCGGAGCGCGCGAGGCGGCACGCTCGCGCAGCGCCCTCGAGCCGGACGTGCGCCGCTTGGAGCGCAGCGTCCGAGCTGCCGCGTCGTCCAGCGTGGACGAGGGCGAGTTCGTGCGCCGGATGCGTCAAGAGGGACTGCTGGTGCGCCCGCGGTTCGCGGTCGGACGCAACGACGTCGTGCAGGGCTACAGCGTGGCGTTGCGACCCGAGAAGGACGAGCCGGTGCGCTGGCACGGAGGAGGGACGCTCGCCCGCGACCTCACCCTCCCGCGGCTGCGCGAAAGCTGGCCGGACGACCCCACGAAGGCGACGGAGGCTGCCGAGGAGTGGCGTGCGACGTCGAAGAATCCGTGGCGGTACGAGCCCGTCAATCCCGGCCGTGAGGTCACCGCGCCCTCGCCCGAGCTGTTCGAGTCGTACGCGGCGGATATGAGCCGGCTGCACGACTACATCACCTCCGTGGACCCCTCCGATCGGGCGACGTGGGCACACGTCGCCCGCGAAACCGCCGGGGCCTATGCTGCGTGGTCGCGGCGGATGGAACCGACGCCCGGGCCGCTCGCGGATGCTGCGCGATCGCTCGCCCGGTCGGCGCACCTGCGCGCGGACGAGTCCCGGCCCCGGCCCGCAGGGATGCCCTCCAGCGCATCGTCTACCGCGCTGATCCTCGCGATGGCCGGAACGAAGAACACCGCCGCCGCTGAGCTGCTGCTCTTCCGCCAGCTCGCCGTCACGAGCCGAGCGATCATGCGCGCTCACAAAGCCGCCGGAGACGCACGACGATCGGCCGAGCTCGCGTCGACGCTCACCCGCCAGTTGTCGCAGGTTCGCGACGGCTACCAGAGAGTCGTCGCGACGCAGCGCGCGACGGAGAACGAGCAGAAGTGGCAGGCCCTCCCCGAGGAGCTGAAAGACATTCGCCGGCTCTCCGAGGCCAACTTCGGAAGCGGTAGCCCCGTTCCGAACACGCTCACTCCGCGGGAGAAGGAGAGCGAGGAAGCGACGCTCGCGAAGCGCGCTCGAGAGCTGCGCGAGAGGCCCGGTCAGGACCGCGGCGACCGCGGCCGCTAGACGATTCACGACGGCAAGGGGGAGGAAGTCATGAGTGACGACGAGGTCGGCCAGGAAGTCGGTCAGAACGTGAGGGTCGCGTTGACGATCGCGATGCAGATGGGCGAGAAGTTCGCCCGACTGCGCGAGGAGATGGCCCGCGATGCGCAGGCCCGTTCTGCGGCGCAGGCGCGCGAGCTGTCGGCCCGGTTCGACGCCGAGCGAAGCGCAGCACGAGCGAGCTTGCAGGTCGTCGACCGGCCCGACTGGTGGGAACGCGCGAGCGTCCAGGACATCGCCAAGGTCGCGGAGACGGCGCAGGCGTGGAAGGGTCACGATCCGATCGCAGAACGCGCCGCTGCCGTCGTGCAGCGCGAGGTAATGGAGCGCTACGGCGTTGACACCGCCGTGCTGCGCGACGCCGCCGGGCAGGGGAAGTCGGAGCTGGACCTGGCGAAAGAATGGGCCGCGAACTCCGCACCGGAGCACTACCACCGCCACGACGACAACCGCCTCACCATGCAGGTAGGCGACCACACCGAGCCGGACGTGAACGCGGAGCGCGCGCTTGTCACCGACTACCGTGCTGCTTTAGCCGGCGACATCGCGACCATCGAGCTGTCCGCGGCCGAGGAGTGGAAGCGCGACACCGACCCCGCCGGGTTCCAGGACTACCGGGTGCAGACGTCGATCGACTGGAGCAACGCCGCTCAGGTCGGCACCCCCGACCCTGCTGTCGTGGCCGCTGCGCGAGCCGTGCTGGTCGAGGAGTGGAAGGACGCGGTAGCCCCGGAGCGCGCTCGTGCCGGCGCCGAGGTGACGCAGGCGCAGCAGCTCATCGCGGAAGCCGATCGGCTCGACCGAGCCAGCGACGCCCGCGGTGACGCCGCCGCTCGAGAAACTTCCGGCGCGGCCGACGTCGACAGCGGTCCGTCGAACATGGCAGCCCAGCTCGAAGCGCGCGCGATCGACTACGACCGCGACGCTGCCGCCGGCGGCACCGCTGACGCGACTCC
>NZ_PSWH01000051.1:0-17736 GCF_002932105.1 Rathayibacter sp. AY1C1
GTGCTCCCCGCGGGCGCCGGGCCGGAGGGAGCCGGTGGGGTCGAGCAGGAGCGCGCCCTCGGCGGTGAGCGAGCCGGCGTCGGCGCCCCCGCCTGCCCGCCCGAGGGCGACGCCGGCACCGGCATGGTGGCGACCAACTCCGTCGCCCCGCGCACCGGCAACGTCAGCGCCGGCACCAGCATCTTCGCCATGGTCGTCCTCGAGGGCCCGCTGGAGAGCGTGCACCACGAGCTCGACCTCGTCGCGACCCCCGCCGGCGACCTCGTCGCGATGGTCCACTGCAACAACGGAGCCAGCGAGCTCGCCGGCTGGGTCGGCCTGTTCTCGCGGTTCGCCGCCGCGTCCGGCGGACCCTCCGACAGCGACGCCGTCTACGGCACCCTCTTCGCCGAGGCGCTCGAGGGCGAGGCGGACGCGGGCGGACTGCTCGCCTACAACCACCTCGCGGGCGAGCCCATCGCCGGGCTCGTCGAGGGCCGCCCGCTCGTCGTGCGCACCCCCGACTCGCGCCTCACCCTCGCCAACTTCATGCGCGCGCAGCTCTACGGCGTGTTCGGCACGCTGGCTCTGGGCATGCGCGTCCTCGCGGGCGAGGGCGTCCGGATCGACGAGATGTTCGCGCACGGAGGCATGTTCCGCACCGCCGGGGTCGCCCAGCGCTTCCTCGCCGGCGCGCTCGACGCCCCCGTCTCGGTCGCCGCGACCGCCTCCGAGGGCGGCCCGTGGGGCATGGCGGTGCTCGCCGCCTACCGCCTGCAGAGCGGAGTCGCGCTCGACGCGTACCTCACCGATCAGGTCTTCGGCGACTCCGGCTTCGAGACCGTCGCCCCCGACGCGGACGACGTCGCCGGCTTCTCCGCCTACCTCGAGCGCTACCGCGCCGGCCTCGCCGTCGAGCAGACCGCCGTCGAGACCCTCACCGACCCGCAGAACCAGGGAGCCACCGCATGACCACCCAGACCCCCGCCGTCGAGGAGGCGATCGCCCGCGTCCGCGAGGACGTCGCGCGGCTGCACTCCGAGCTCGTCCGCTACGGCCTCGTCATCTGGACCGGCGGCAACATCTCGGGCCGCGTGCCCGGCGCCGACCTCTTCGTGATCAAGCCCAGCGGCGTCTCCTACGACGACCTCGCGCCCGAGAACATGATCCTCTGCGACCTCGACGGGAACGTCGTCCCCGGCACCCCCGGCAGCGACCGCAGCCCCTCCAGCGACACCGCGGCGCACGCCTACGTGTACCGCGAGATGCCCGAGGTCGGCGGAGTCGTGCACACGCACTCCACCTATGCGACCGCGTGGGCGGCCCGCGCCGAGTCGATCCCCTGCGTCATCACCGCGATGGCCGACGAGTTCGGCGGGGAGATCCCCATCGGCCCGTTCGCGATCATCGGCGACGACTCCATCGGCCGCGGCATCGTCGCGACCCTCAGCGGCCACCGCTCGCGCGCGGTCCTGATGCAGAACCACGGCGTCTTCACCATCGGCAAGGACGCGAAGGACGCCGTCAAGGCGGCCGTCATGGCCGAGGACGTCGCCCGCACCGTGCACCTCGCGCGCCAGGGCGGCGAGCTCGTCCCCATCCCGCAGGAGTCGATCGACGCCCTGTTCGACCGCTACCAGAACGTCTACGGACAGAACCCCACCGGAGCCATCGCATGAGCGTGTACCAGAGCATCATCCCCGACCTCGCCACCCGCACCGTCTGGTTCCTGACCGGCAGCCAGGACCTCTACGGCGAGGACACCCTCCGCCAGGTCGCCGAGCAGTCGCAGGCCGTCGTCGCGCAGCTGAACGAGGCGGGCGCGATCCCCGTGACCGTCGAGTGGAAGCCGGTGCTGAAGAGCTCCGACGCCATCCTCCGCACCATGATCGAGGCGAACTCCGACGACTCCGTCGTGGGCGTCATCACCTGGATGCACACCTTCAGCCCCTCGAAGATGTGGATCCACGGCTTCGACGCGCTCGCCAAGCCGCTGCTGCACTTCCACACCCAGGCGAACGTCGCCCTGCCGTGGCAGGACATCGACTTCGACTTCATGAACCTCAACCAGGCCGCGCACGGCGACCGCGAGCACGGCTACATCCTCAGCCGGATGAGCGTGCCCCGGAAGACGGTCGTCGGCCACGCGAGCGACGCCCGCGTCACCGAGGCCATCGGCACCTGGTCGCGCGCGGCCGCCGGCTGGTCCGCCTCGCAGAGCATGAGAGTCGCCCGCTTCGGCGACAACATGCGCAACGTCGCCGTCACCGAGGGCGACAAGACCGAGGCCGAGATCCGCCTCGGCGTCAGCGTCAACACCTGGGGCGTGAACGAGCTCGTCGAGCGCGTCGACGCCGCCACCTCCGAGCAGATCGACGCCCTCGTCGCGGAGTACCTCGAGAGCTACGACGTGGTCCCCGAGCTGCTCCCCGGCGGCGAGCGCCACGAGTCGCTCCGCTACGGCGCCGCGGTCGAGATCGGCCTGCGCTCGTTCCTGGAGGAGGGCGGCTTCGAGGCGTTCACCGACAGCTTCGAGGACCTCGGCGGACTCCGCCAGCTCCCCGGACTCGCCGTGCAGCGCCTCATGGCCGACGGCTACGGCTTCGGCGGAGAGGGCGACTGGAAGACGGCCGTCCTCATCCGCATCGCCGCCGTCATGGGCGCCGGCCTCCCCGGCGGCACCAGCCTGATGGAGGACTACACCTACGACATGACGCCCGGCGAGGAGCTCATCCTCGGCGCGCACATGCTCGAGGTGTCGCCGTCCCTGTCGTCGAAGCGCGCCTCGCTCGAGATCCACCCGCTGGGCATCGGCGGCCGCGAGGACCCGGTGCGCCTGGTCTTCACCGCCGACGCCGGCGACGCGGTCGTGGTCGCGCTGAGCGACGTGCGTGAGCGCTTCCGCCTGGTCGCGAACAAGGTCCGGAACGTCGAGCCGCCCCAGACGCTTCCGCACCTGCCCGTCGGCCGCGCCGTCTGGCAGCCCGCTCCGGACTTCGGCACCAGCGCCGCCGCCTGGATCACCGCCGGTGCCGCGCACCACACGGTGATGACGACGCAGATCGGCCTGGAGGCGTGGGAGGACTTCGCCCGCATCGCCGGCGTCGAGCTCCTGGTGATCGACGAGTCGACCACCCTCCGCGGCTTCGAGTCCGACATCCGCTCGAACGCGGCGTACTACCGCCTGTCCCAGGGCCTGTAGATCCTGCGAGGCCGGACGGCCGGCTCCCTGCGGGGGGCCGGCCGTTCCGTCGTTCCCGGCGAGCCGCCGGGTCGGGGCGGGGGGCCCGCCGCCGAGACCGACCTGGATCACGTCGGCGATCGAGGTCGGATCGCCCTCTCCGGCCCGTTCGGCGCCCGCTGCAGCGTCCTGGCCCCGGTTGCGGACGCGGTCGCAGCACGACGGAGGCCGGGAGGCCCGGACGGCCCTCGCGGGCAGTCGGTCCTTCCGGCCTCCGGGACGCAGGCGTGCGGCGGGCGGTCAGTCGCGCGAGGTCGAGAACGCCGCGTCGAAGGCGTCGGCCGGCGGCGTGATCGCGTTGAGCTTCCGCACGAAGGCCAGGGCCTCGGGGGCGCCGTCGAGGCGGTCCATGCCGGCGTCCTCCCACTCGACGCTGGTCGGGCCGGTGTAGCCGATCGCGTTGAGCGCGCGGAACACCGGCTCCCACGGGACGGCGCCGTGCCCGGTCGAGACGAAGGTCCACCCGCGGCGCGGGTTCGCCCACGGCAGGTGCGAGCCGAGGACGCCGTTGCGGCCGTCGAGGTTGGTGACCGACTCCTTCACGTGCACGTGGAAGATGTGGTCGGCGAAGTCGAGCACGAACGCGACGCTGTCGAGCTGCTGCCAGACGAAGTGCGACGGGTCGAAGTTGAAGCCGAACGAGGCGCGGTGGCCGATCGCCTCGAGGGTGCGCTTGGCGGTCCAGTAGTCGTAGGCGATCTCGCTCGGGTGCACCTCGAGCGCGTAGCGGACGCCGACCTCCTCGAAGACGTCGAGGATCGGGTTCCAGCGGTCGGCGAAGTCCTGGTAGCCGGCGGCGATCCACTCGTCGGAGGCGGGCGGGAACATGGCCACGCCCTTCCAGATCGACGAGCCGGAGAAGCCGTTGACCTGCGTCACGCCGAGCGCGGCGGCGAAGCGGGCGGTGTCCTTGAGGTCCTGGGCTGCGCGCTGCCGGACGCCCTCGGGGTCGCCGTCGCCCCAGACGCGGTCGCTGAGGATGTCGCGGTGGCGCTCGTCGATCGGGTCGTCGCAGACCGCCTGGCCGGTGAGGTGGTTCGAGATCGCGAAGACCTGGAGGCCGTTGCGCTCGAGGATGTCCTTCCGGCTCTGCACGTACTCCGCGTCGTCCCAGCGCGCCACGTCGATGTGGTCGCCCCAGCAGGCGATCTCGAGGCCGTCGTAGCCCCACTCCCCCGCGAGGCGCGCCACCTCCTCGAAGGGGAGGTCCGCCCACTGGCCGGTGAAGAGGGTGATCGGTCGCGTCATCGCGGATTCCTAACTCTCGACTCCCGCGCGCCGTCGCACCGGGAGAGGTAATTTGAGGGTTCACGCAACATATCAGGCACTCCCGCGAGCCCGAAAGGAACCGATCATCGCCCCGATCGCCGGCGCACTGTCGCGCACGCCCACCCTCGTCACCGCCACTGCGGCCCCGACCTGGGAGGAGGGCCTGATCGTCGGCAGCGGCCGCGTCGGCGCCGTGGTGCACGGCCCGGCCGACTCCCTGACCGTCCCGCTCGCCCACGAGCGCTGGTTCCTCCCCGTCAATCCGCGCCCGGACGCGCCCGACCTCGCCGGCGTCCGCGACGAGCTGCGCGGCGCCCTGCTGGCCGGCGACTCCGACACCGCCACCGCCCTGCTCGCCCGCGCCGCCCGCGACAGCGGCTACGACGGCGGCCTGATCTGGACCGACCCGCTCGGCCTCTGCGCGACCGTCACGCTGCGCACCCCCGGCGGCGTCGCCTCCGCGGTCCGCCTGATCGATCCGCTCGGCGGCGAGGCCGCGGTGGAGTGGACCGACGAGGACGGCGGCCGCCACGCCGTGCGCCTGCTCGCCCCGCACGGCGGCGAGGGCGTCCGGCTGGCTCTGGAGTCCTCCGCGGACACCGTCGTCACCGTCGAGCTCGCGCTCGGGGCCGGCGAGGCGACCTCCTTCGACACCGGCGTGCCCGACGCCTCGGCCGTGGTCTCGTCGCACGTCGAGGGCGGCGCCTCCGCGGTGCTCACGGCCGAGGCGGGCGAGGGCCCGACCGCGATCCGCGCCGTGACGCGGGCGACGAGCGGAGCGACGTGGCGCGTGGCCGGGGGCGCCGCCGTCTCGGACGTGGAGATCTCCGCGGGGGTCGCCCGCGTGCTCCGGCTGGACGTCGCGATCGGCGCGGCTCCCGACGCCTCCGCCGACCTCTCCTGGGAGGAGCTGCGCGACGCCCAGCGCGAGGGGCACGGCCGGCTGGTCGGCGCCTCCGTGCTGGATCTCGACGGCGCCTCCGACGCCGAGCTGACCGAGGACCTGTGGGACGCCGCCCGCTCCGGCGACGCGGGCGCCCGTCGCCGCGTGGTCGAGCTGGCCTGGCTGAGCGGCCGGGCCAACATCGTCGCGTCGACCGGCGAGCTGCCGCCGACGCTGCAGGGCGTCTGGCAGGGCACCTGGCGGCCGGCGTGGTCGGCCGACTACACGCTGAACGGCAACGTCCAGAACGGAGCGATGGCGGGCATGATCCCGACCGGCACGCCCGAGCTGGCGCTGTCGATCCTGGAGCTGGTGCTGCCGCACCTCGACGACTACCGCGACAACGCGCGCCTCGTCTACGGGTCCGAGGGGATGCTCCTGCCGTCGCGGATGTCGACCCACGGCCGCGCCGACCACTTCGCGGCGAGCTACCCGCACCCCTTCTGGACGGGCTGCGGCGGCTGGGTGCTGCGCCTCGCCGCCGACGCCGTCGCGGCCACGGGAGACCGCGGCATCGTCGACGACCGGCTGTGGGAGCTGGCCGAGGGCGTGCTGCGCTTCGCCGAGACCGGGACGACCGTGGTCGACGGGGTGCGCCGAATCGTCCCCTCCTATTCCCCCGAGAACACACCGGGTGGTGCGCGCTCGCCGATCGCGGTCGACGCGACGATCGACGTCGCCGTGCTGCGGGACGCCGCGCGGGCGACGGCGCTGCTCGGGCGGGCCCGCGGCGACGACTCGCTCGACGAGCGCTGGGCGCGGGTGGTGGCGGAGCTGCCGGAGTACCGGGTCGCCGAGGACGGCACGCTGGCGGAGTGGATCGACCCGCGGTTCGCGGAGGAGATCGCGCACCGGCACGCGTCGCAGCTGTACCCGCTCTGGTACGCGGGCGACGCGGCCTTCGAGGGCCCCGGCGCCTCCGCGGTGCGGCTGCGGGCCGCCGCGGCGGCGACGGTGGCGGCGAAGATCGCGTGGCGGGCCGAGGCGCCGACCGCTCCTCCCGGGCGGATGGAGATGGCGTTCGGGCTGGTGCAGGTGGGCGTCGCGGCGGCGGCGCTGGGTGACGGGGAGGCGGCGCTGACCTGCGCGGAGTGGCTCGCGGTCGAGCACTGGTCACCGACCCTGACGACCCGGCACGACGCGGGGCGGATCTTCAACCTCGACGCCAGCGGCGGACTGCCGGGGCTCGTGGCGGCGATGCTGCTGGGATCGGATGACGAGACGCTGACGGTGCTGCCGGCACTGCCGTCCGCGTGGGCGCGGGGTGCCGTGACGGGGCTGCGCGCGCGCGGCGGGGTGGTCGTGGACCGGCTGGAGTGGTCGCCGGGGCGGGCGTCGCTGTGGGTGCGGCGGGTGCCGGGCGCGGAGTGGCTGGCACCGGCGGGCGGGACGCGGGTGCGCACGCTGCGCGACGCGGTGCTGCGGGTCGACGGGCGCGAGGTGTCGAGCGGGCTGGAGCTCGGTGCGGAGGCGGTGCGCGTGGACGTGGAGTGGCGCGGCTGAGGGCGCTGCGGAGGGTCCGGCTGCGGCACGCGGAACGAGCTCCGGTCCGCCGACGGAGGCGGAGCAGCGCACCGGGTGTCGTCCCCGCTGGCCGCCGGACCCGCCGTGTGGCCGCGTCGATGTGAGAACGAGACGCGCGCCGGATGCGGTGGGGTCGGTTCAGCTCCGCGAGTGCCCGTAGCGGTCGTAGACGCGGTTGCGAGCCGCCCGCTCGGCGGCGGGCAGGCGCTGCGCATCGGCGATCTCGTAGACGCCGAAGGTGTCGCGCAGGCGCGAGGCCGGGTCGATCTCGACGAAGGTGCACCAGGGCAGCCAGTGGTGGTGGCTGCGCAGGGTCTGGGTCGCGAAGTCGCCGCTCTCGTGGCCGAGGCCGGGCATCGCGTAGCCGATGCTGCCGTCGACGTCGGTCGACTGGCGGGTGTTGCGGTGCAGGAACTCGGCGAAATCGAGGTAGTGCTCGTCGCCCGTGATCAGGTGCAGTCGGTAGTAGCTGTACGAGCAGGCCGCCATGTAAACGTCGGCGCCGCCGCCGAGGGTGATGATGCTCTGTCCGCTGATCGAGTACCGGTTGAAGGGATGCGCCCAGGGCGCGCGGACCGGGAAGGACCACGCGTAGGTCCAGGTCTCCGTGTAGTCGGCGGCGCGGACGGCGCCCTCCAGCCAGCGCGGCTCCTCCGTCAGGTCGTACAGCGCGAGGAAGCCGAACAGCCCGTAGATGCCCGCCTCCTTGTCCTGGATGTCGGCGTTGTCGCAGGTGCCGCCGCGGTACTCCAGCGTGCGGTGGATGTTCGCGAACGACCACTCGCCGGCGCGCACGGCGGACGCGCGGTAGCGCCCCTCCCCCGTCACGAGGTGCAGCTGCACGAGGAAGCGGATCACGCTCGGGGTGTTCGAGCGCGAGTCCATCCGCACCGAGCCGTCGGCGTTGTAGGCGCGGTGGAAGCTGCCGTCGGCGTCCTGCACCTCGAGCAGCCAGTCGGCGGTCCGCCGGCAGAACTCGAGCCAGAGCGGGCGCTCGTCGCCGAGGTCCCGCAGGTGCAGGTAGGCGTCGAGGATCGCCTCGACGCCGTCGGCGAGCATCCGCAGGTAGTGCGGGTACGGCTCGAAGCCGCCGAGCGAGGGGTTGAAGCACATCCGCGGCGGGCCCGACTCGGGCAGCGCGGTCCGCGCCCAGAAGTCGACGATGCCGACGCCCTGCTCGAACGCCTCCGGCACGCCCTCGCGGTCGCCGTAGCGCAGCAGCTGGTAGCCGATGCCCGGCTGCTGCCCGACGAAGCCGAACTGGAAGGAGACGCTCGAGACGTCGAGGTCCGGCAGCTGACAGGCGAACGGCAGGCCCCAGGAGTCGCCGTAACGGCGGGTGAGGCGCTGGAGGATCGCCATGCCGTGGTGGAAGTGCCGCTCGTTGTCGACCTCGAACAGGTCGTCGCGGAGCCGGGCGTAGGTGCTGCGCCAGGTGGCGCGCATCATCGTCGCGAAGTCGTCGTACCGGCCGAGGTCGACCGCGACGGCGTAGCGCTGGCGGAAGCCGACCTCGACCGGGTGGTTCACCCGCTGCAGGGCCTTCGGGGCGGCGTCGTAGTCGAGGCCGGAGTAGGGGTTGTCGATCGGGCGCTCGCCGTCGGCGCCCGGGTGGACGTAGTCGATCGACAGGCCCGCGGGCGGCACGTCGAGCGGGGTCCGCACGCCGAAGCCGTAGTAGAGGTAGTTCAGCGTCGTGCCCTGCGGGCGGCTCAGGCCGATCGAGCCGACGGTGCACTCCGGGTCGGTGAAGTTCTCCGAGCGGACCACGTCCAGGCGCGGCAGCGTCGCGTCGGCCGCCCAGCGCGAGAGCGCCACGGTCTCGCCGGTCGCGAGGCTCTGCGCGGCGAACAGCGGCAGCGCATAGTGCGTCTCGGTGCGCCAGAAGTACTCGCTGCCGGGGTCGCGGCCCATCGCGTCGGCGGGACCGAAGGCGTTGTCGCGGTACCAGGCGCCGGGGGCGAAGCACTCGTAGTCGCGGAGGTCGTCGGACCCGGTCAGCCCGAGCGAGACGGCGGTGGAGAAGCCGAGGTCGCCGCCGGCCGCCAGCACCTCGACGTCGCGGTGCACGGAGAATCCGTCGCCCGCGACGCGCCAGACGTCGGTGACGGCGAAGGCCGACCCGGAGCGGACGGTGATCGTCCCGCTCGCGGTGATCGCCCCCTCCGACAGCGAGACGTCGTCGTAGGGCGCGCCGGAGTACTCGCTGATCGCGGCGACGGTCTTGACCGTGACGCGCAGCGGCCGGTCGTTCGCGTGAAGGACGCGCTCGCCCTTGAGCACCTCGAGGCCGCCCGCCTCGACGCGGAGGGTGTAGTCGCCGGAGCGCAGTTCCACGGTGGTTCCTTCCCGGAGGGTCATCTCAGCTCTTCTCGTCGTGCGCGCGGGGGCCGGCCGATGCGGCGGCCCCCGCCGGCTCATCCTCGAGCCGCTGCGCCCCGGGATCGAAGCGCCGCGAGCCCGGCCGGAACAGCAGCGCCACGCCGCCCTCGACCAGGCCCGCGAGCAGCAGCAGGATCGCGAACGGGATCAGCGAGATCTCGGCCCACGCGCCCATCACCGGCATCACCAGTCCGGCCGCCGTGAAGCTGACCGTGCCGAGGATCGCCGTGACGCTGCCCGCCTCGCTCGACGGGCCCTGCAGCGAGAGGTACTGCACCGGGGCGAAGCCGAGCGAGCGGCCGGCCAGCGCGAACGTCAGCGCGCCGACGACGACGAGCAGCGGCTGCGTGCCGGTGAGCGCGAGCACCGCGACCACGACGGCGCCGAGCGCCGTGACGATCGCCGAGGCGGACATCGCGAACCGGGGTCCGAACCGCGGCACGATCACCCGTCCCGTCGTCTGCCCGACCGCGATCGTCACGAGCGAGGTGACCAGGAACAGCAGCCCGTACAGGTCGGGCCCGACCGCGTAGACGTTCGTGTAGAGGAAGGGAGCGGTCGCGAGATACGCGAAGCCGACCGACCAGCCCGCGGCCGAGGCGGCGGCGAGCGCCAGCACGCGCGGCCGGCGGAGCATCCCGAAGGAGTTGCGCAGCGACGGGCCGAGCCCGCCCTGGTGCCGCCGCTCGCGGGGCAGCGTCTCGGGCAGCACCAGGAGCGCGATCACGGTCGCGAGCGCTCCCCAGGCGGCGACCGCGAGGAAGGAGCCGCGCCAGTCGATCACCTTGGTCAGCTGCGCGCCGACGGAGGGCACCAGGATCGGGAAGACCGAGACGATCACGGCGAGGTTCGCGAGCATCGTGACGAGCCGCTTGCCGCTGTAGAGGTCGCGGACGATGGCGGTGACGACGACGCCCGCGGCGGTGCAGGCGGCGCCCTGGACGAAGCGGGCCGAGAGCAGCACGGCGGTGTCGGAGGTCATCGCCGCGACGAGGCTCGCCGCGATGTGCAGCGCCGCCGAGACGCCGAGCGGCCACTTGCGGCCGACCGCGTCGCTGAGCGGTCCTGAGATGAGCTGGCCGGCCGCGAAGCCGAAGGTGGCGCCGGTGACGACCAGCTGGGCGGTCGCCACCGAGACGCCGAGATCGTCCTGCAGCGTCGGCAGGAACGGCAGCACCAGGTCGATGGTGAGCGGCCCGAAGCCGACGAGCATCGCGAAGATCGGCAGCAGGAGGCGGCCGCGGGGCATCGCTTGGACGGCGGGGGAGGCGGTGGAGGCGGTCATGAGCGCGGAGCGCAGGTCACGGAGGGGATCCTGTCCATCAGCTCCCGGCCGAGACCGGGAAGTAGAGCGAGAAGGGTTCGTCGACGACCTCGTGCAGAGGCCGGAAGCGGACGGCGGCGGGCTGGCCGACGGCGCGGTATCCGCGCAGCCACTGGGTCCACTGCCGCTCGTTGTCGGGGGCGAGCAGGGCGGGGGCGTCCTCGAGGCGCCCCCGCAGCGCGATCTCGCGGTCGACGAGGCCGGCCAGCACGATCGGGCCCTCGACGAAGGCGACCGTGCCCGGCTCGTCCGGGATCGGCACGGCGCGGATCTCGGTGCCGAAGGCGAGGTCGACGCTCGTGCGGCCTCCGGGGTGCTCGATCAGGAGCGCGCCGTCGCCCGCCCGGACGCGCTCGGCGTCGCCCGCGACCCCCGGCTCGCCGACGGTCCACTCCGGCACCCGCAGCCGCACGTGCAGCGCGACCCCCTCCTCCGAGACGATCTCGACCCGGATCCGCGAGGCGGTGGGGCGGTGCACGTCGCCCGCGGCACCCGCGTTGGCGTCCGGGCCGACGTAGCCGGCGGTGTCGAGCACCTCGACCCGCACCGCCGCGTCGCCGGCGGCGGTCGGCAGGCGCAGGCTCGCGTCGACGTGCTGCGCGATCGTCAGCTCGGCGTCGCCGCCGCGGTAGAAGACGAGCCCGGAGTGGCGCGTGTGCGCCTGCACCAGCGTGCCGTGGCAGCACCAGAAGTCCTCGGTCGGGCTGCCCCAGTCCTTGCGGGCGCCGCCCTCGAGCGGCAGGAAGTAGGCGACCATCCCGGTCCGCGGGTTCTGCTGGGCGAGGAGGCCGTTCCAGAGGTTCCGCTCGATGTAGTCGGCGTAGGCGAGGTCGCCGGTCCAGCGCAGCAGCACGTCGGCCAGCCGGATCATGTTGTAGACGACGCAGTGCTCCTGCGTCTTCTCGCCGCGGCGAGCGGCGAACGCGAAGGGCGGCGTCCAGATCTCGCCGGAGGTCTGACCGCCCGTGCAGAAGGTGCCGCGGAGGGTGACCGCCTGCTCCCAGTAGGCCTCGACGATCGTCCGCCAGCGCTCGTCGCCGGTGACCTCGTAGGCGCGGGCGGCGCCGAGGACCTCGGGGATCGTGGTGTTGGCGTGCATGTTGGTCAGCACGTCGCGGCCCTCGAGCAGGCCCTCGAAGAGGGAGCGGCGGTCGTAGCGGCCGAGCAGCTCGGTGTAGACGGGGTCGCCGGTGATCGCGAGGAGGTCGGCCCAGACCTCGAGCATGCCGCCGGTCTCGACCTCGAGGATCTCCTGGAACGCGGCGTCGTCGAATCCGCGGACCCACTCCAGCAGCGGGACCGTGGCGGCCCGCGCCATCCGCAGCGCCCGCTCGTCGCCGAGGTCGAGGTGCAGGTCGACGAGGCCCATCAGCAGCTTGTGCATCGCGTACTGCGGCGCCCAGATGGGGCGGCCGGTCGCGAGGCGGTCGAGGTAGCCGCGCGGGATCGCCCAGATCCAGCCACCGCCGTTCTCCTCCTGGCAGCGCTCGAGACCGTCGAGCACGGAGTCGATCCGGACGCGGAGCAGCGGGTCGCCGGTGACCGCGACCTCACGGGCCGCGGCGGAGAGCCAGTGGCCGAGGAAGTGCCCGCGCAGCTGCGAGCCCGGCGTCTCCCAGCCCCAGTACCGGTCGAGACCGCGGGCCTCGCGCGAGTCCTGCGAGGGGTGCAGGTGCCAGCCCTGGTCGCCGATCCCGGCCTCGATCAGGAAGTTCTGCAGCAGGCCCTCGTCGGTGAGCGAGAGGAGGTAGTCGCGGTTGAGCCGCCGCCGCGCGTCGAGCACCCCGCGCTCCAGGCGGGTCTCGTGCGGGGCCGGGTGGGTCAGCGGCATGGGTGCTCCTCGTCGAGGCGGTGGGTGGTGGGGGTGAGCGGTGCGAGCGGTGGTCGATCGGCGCGGGTCGATCCGCGCGGTGGTCCCTCCGACCGAGGGTCGAGATCGATCTCTCGCTGTACTCAGACCAGGATCGACGATAGGAATGGGGACATGCAATCCCCGAGAGTGATCCATCTCGTCGCCGATGACGTGTCCGCCCTCCTCACTCAGTCGGGAGGCGACCTGCCCGTGCTGCTGCACTGGGGTCCGCGACTCGACGCGAGCGACGACGATCTCGCAGCTTTCGCAAGAACTCCCGTGCGGACGGGGATCGAGGGCTCCTCCGACGTCCCCTACGAGCCCGGGATCCTGCCCGAGCACACCTTCGGCTGGGCCGGCCTGCCGGGTCTCCGGGTGCACCGGGAGGGCGCCGGCTGGTCGCCGAGGCTGACCGTGGACGCCGTCTCGGTGGACGGGGAGGCCCTCGCGGAGGGCGCGGTCGCGCAGGCCGGCAGCGCCGCTGTGACCATCGAGGCGCACGACGCGCAGGCCCGGATCGGGGTGGTCCTAGAGATCGTTCTCTCTCCTGCCGGACTGCTCAGGACCCGCGTCTCGGTCCGCAACGACGGCGCCGGGCACCTGGAGGTGATCGGCGTCGACCCCGCCCTCCGGATCCCGACCGAGGCCCGCGAGATCCTGGACTTCTCCGGCCGCTGGGGCACCGAGAAGATCCCCCAGCGCCACCCCGTCGTCACCGGCACCCACTCCCGCTCCTCGCGGCGCGGCCGCACCGGCCTGGACGCGACGACGGTCGTCGCGGTCGGCACCCCCGGCTTCGACTCCGCCGACGGCCGGGTCTGGCTCTGCCACGTCGGCATCGGCGGCAACCACGAGCACGCGGTGGAGCGCGGCGACGGCTGGCTCGCCTTCCGGGGCGGCGAGCTGCTCCTGCCCGGCGAGGTGCGCCTCGCGAGCGGCGAGAGCTACTCCTCCCCCTGGATCTCCGGCAGCTTCGGCCACGGCCTCGACGCCGCGGCCGCCCGCTTCCACGCCCACCTCCGCGGGGTCTCCCGCTCCTCGCGCCGGCCGCGCCCGGTGACGCTCAACGTCTGGGAGGCGGTCTACTTCGACCAGGACCTCGCCGTCCTCGCCGAGCTGGCCGACCGCGCCGCCGCCCTCGGGGTCGAGCGCTACGTGCTCGACGACGGCTGGTTCCTCGGCCGCAGCGACGACCGCGCCGGCCTCGGCGACTGGACGCCCGACCCCGTCGCCTGGCCCGACGGCCTCCTCCCCCTCTCCGAGCACGTCCGCGGCCTGGGCATGGAGTTCGGCCTCTGGGTCGAGCCCGAGATGATCAACGAGGACTCCGACCTCGCCCGCGCGCACCCCGACTGGATCCTGCGGGCCCGCGAGGAGCTGCCGCCGCGGTTCCGCTTCCAGCAGGTGCTCGACCTGACGAACCCCGACGCGTTCGCGCACATCCTCGGCGTGCTCGACGGCCTGGTCGCCGACCTCGGCGTCGCGTACCTCAAGTGGGACCACAACCGCGACCTGATCGACGCGGGCCACCCCGCCACCGGGACGGCGGCGGTGCACGAGCAGACGCTCGCGCTGTACCGGCTGATCGACGAGCTGCGCGCCCGGCACCCGGAGCTCGAGATCGAGAGCTGCGCCTCCGGCGGCGGCCGGGTCGACCTGGGGATCCTCGAGCGCACCGACCGCGTGCACACCTCCGACAACCAGGACCCGCTGGACCGCTCGCGGATGCTGCGCTGGACCGGGCTGCTCGTGCCGCCGGAGATGCTCGGATCGCACGTCGCCTCGCCGGTCAACTCCGTCACCGGTCGCACCAGCGACCTGCACACCCGCTGCGCGATCGCCTTCCTCGGCCACTTCGGGATCGAGTGGGACCTCCGCGAGCTGGACGCGGAGGAGGAGCCCGTGCTGGCGGGCTGGATCGCGGCGTACCGCGAGCACCGCGGCCTGATCGCGACCGGCCGGGTCGTCGGAGGCGACGACTCCGACCCCGACGCGCCGTCGCTGCGCGGCGTCGTCGCGCCGGACGGCTCGGAGGCGCTGTACACGCTGGTCACGCCCGCGCTGACCGCGGACTCGCGCCGCCGCGTCCGCCTCCCGGGCCTGGATCCGCGGGCGCGCTACCGGATCGAGACCGCGCGCCCCGGCTCGCTCGGCCCGCCCTGGCAGAGCCCGCACTGGCTGGAGTCGACGGTGCCGCTGGACTCCGACGCCCCGGCCCCCGCCTACCCGGGGAGCCTGCTGGGCGAGGCGGGCCTGGACCTGCCGACCTTCCACGCCGACCGCGCGATCGTCCTGCGGCTCGTCCGCGAGACCGCGTGAGCACCGCCGCCGATCCCGGCGTCCTCGACACCGCCGCCGCCGGAACCGCCGCCGCCGATTCGTCCGCCACCACCCTGGAGCACCCCGTGAACAGCACCGTCACCGTCGACCTCGACCGCCCCGGCGCCACCATCAGCCGCCACCTCTACGGCCACTTCGCCGAGCACCTCGGCCGGTGCATCTACGACGGCTTCTGGGTCGGCGAGGACTCGCCCGTCCCGAACGAGGGCGGGATCCGCCTGGACGTCGTCGAGGCCCTCCGCGCCCTCGACATCCCCAACCTCCGCTGGCCCGGCGGCTGCTTCGCCGACCGCTACCACTGGACCAACGGCATCGGCCCGCGCGAGGAGCGTCCCGGCCTGATCAACACCCAGTGGGGCGGAGTCGCGGAGGACAACTCCTTCGGCACCCACGAGTTCATGGCGCTCTGCGAGCTGCTCGGCGCCGACGCCTACATCTCGGGCAACATCGGCTCCGGCACCGTGCAGGAGATGGCGGACTGGGCCGAGTACCTCACCGGCGCGGGCAAGTCGCCGATGGCCGACCTCCGCCGCTCCCACGGCCGGGAGGAGCCGTGGACCGTCCGCTTCTGGGGGCTCGGCAACGAGACCTGGGGCTGCGGCGGCAACATGCGCGCCGGCGCCTACGCCGACCTGGCGCGGCAGTTCGGGACCTTCGTGCAGAGCGGCAACGACACTCCGCTCTACCGCGTGGCGGCCGGAGCCGACGGCGCCGACACCCACTGGACGCAGACGCTGATGGAGGTGATCCCCGAGATCGAGGGACACCCCTTCTCCTCCGTGCCGTGGGAGTCGGTCTCGGTGCACTACTACACGATCGGCGGCAGCTGGCACGCGAAGGGCAGCGCGACCGACTTCGACGCGGACACCTACTGGAGCACGATCGTGGCCGCGCAGGGGATCGAGGAGCTGCTCCGCTCGCACGCCGCGGTGATGGACGTCCACGACCCCGAGAAGAAGTACGGGATGGTGCTCGACGAGTGGGGCACCTGGTGGGACGTGGAGCCGGGGACCCACCCGGGCTTCCTCTTCCAGCAGAACACGATCCGCGACGCGATGGTCGCGGCCTGGCACTTCGACGTCTTCCACGGCTTCGCCGACCGCCTGACGATGGCGAACATCGCGCAGACGGTGAACGTGCTGCAGGCGATGCTGCTGACCGACCCGGACGGCGGCGAGATGGTCCGCACGCCGACGTACCACGTGTTCGAGATGAACAAGGGGCACCACGACGCGACGGTGCTGCCGACCACGGTCGCCGGCCCGACGCACGCGGTCGACGGCCGCGAGATCCCCGTCGCCTCCGCCTCCGCCTCCACGAAGGACGGCCGCGTCCTGGTCTCGCTGACCAACGTCGACCTGGAGGAGCCGCTCGAGGTCTCCCTCGACTTCCGCGGCGGGACCGTGACCGGCGCGACCGGCCGCCTCCTCACCGCCGACCGCCCCGACGCGCACAACCGGCCCGGCGCCGCCGACGAGGTGAGCCCCGTCGCCCTCGAGGGCATCGAGACCACGGCCACAGGCCTGCGGGTCACGCTGCCCCCGCACTCCTTCGCGACCGTGACGCTGGAGCTGTCGTGATCGCCGCACGCACGGAGGCCGCCCGCCGCCCGCCGATGGGCTGGAACAGCTGGGACTGCTTCGGCGCCTCGGTGACGGAGGAGGAGGTGCTCGCGAACGCCGAGTACCTCGCCGAGCACCTCCTGCCGCACGGCTGGGACACGGTCGTCGTCGACATCCAGTGGTACGAGCCCGATCCCGGCACGAGCGACTACCAGGAGGTGTCGGAGCCGGTGCTCGACGACTGGGGGCGCCCGCAGCCCGCCGTAGGACGCTTCCCCTCCGCGGCGACGGGCGGGTTCACGGCGCTGGCCGCGCGCGTGCACGCCCTCGGCCTCCGCTTCGGCGTGCACCTGATGCGCGGCGTCCCCCGCCGAGCGGCCGAGCTCGGCCTGCCGGTGCTCGGGTCGGAGGCGACCTGCGCCGACATCGCCGACCGCGGGAACGTCTGCCCGTGGAACCCCGACAACTACGGCGTCGACATGAGCGCGCCCGGCGCGCAGCAGTACTACGACTCCGTGATGGCGCAGCTGGCCTCGTGGGGCGTCGACTTCGTGAAGCTCGACGACGTGCTCTACCCGCCGATCCAGGCGGAGGAGATCGCCGCCCTCTCCCGCGCGATCGACGCGACCGGCCGCCCGATGGTGCTGAGCCTCTCCCCCGGCAAGCAGCTCTCGCTCGAGAACCTCGAGCTGCTGCGGTCGACCGCGCAGATGTGGCGGATCTCGGACGACTTCTGGGACGACTGGGCGCACCTGCACGAGCAGTTCCAGCGGGCCGCCCGCTGGGCGCCGCACCAGCGCCCCGGCGCGTGGGCCGACGCCGACATGCTGCCGCTGGGGCGGATCGGCGTGCGCGCGCACGTGGGCGAGGACCGGCTCTCGCGGTTCACGCCCGCGGAGCAGCGGACGGTCGTGACGCTGTGGTGCCTGCTCCGCTCGCCGCTGATGATGGGCGGGCACCTCCCGGACACGCCCGCCGACACTCTCGCGCTGCTGACGAACGGCGACGTCCTCGCGCTCCTCGGCAGCGACGGCAGCCGCGAGATCGTCCGCGACGGCGACCTGGTGGTGTGGTCGGCGTGGCGCGGCGACGAGCAGTGGCGCGGAGTGTTCTGGCTGGGCTCGTCGGCGCGAACCTACTCGGCGCACCTGGCCGACCTGGGCTGCTCCGGCGCGACCTCGGCCGTCGACGTGTGGAGCGGCGCCGAGCTGCCGATCGTCGGCGGCGCCGTCGAGCTCGAGCTCGAGCCGCACGGCTGCCGCCTGCTGCGCCTGGCCTGACGCGCGGGCGCCGGGCGCAGCAGGCGGCAGCCGTGCGGCT
>NZ_PSWH01000052.1:0-16059 GCF_002932105.1 Rathayibacter sp. AY1C1
GGCGTCACACGGGTGGGGTTCACTGGGGGGAGACGCCCGACGGGCGCGGGACGGAGGCGCGGCATGGACCTGAACACGATCCAGCGCGTCCGGGTGGTGCGCGAGCGCTCCGAGCTGGCGGGCCGCGGGCCGCGCTCAGCGGTCATCGGAGGCGGCTCCTGGGTGTTCTCCCTCCCCCACGACCACCTCGACGAGCTCCTCGACCTGCAGGGATTCGCGTGGGAGCCGATCGTGCGCACGGACGCCGGGCTCTCGATCGCGGCGACCTGCACGCTCAGCGAGCTCGCCGCGATGCCCGACGCGGGCGACACAGCCCATCCGCTCTTCTTCCAGTGCTGCACGGCACTGCTGGGCTCCTTCAAGATCTGGAACGTCGCCACTGTCGGCGGCAACATCGCCAACGCCCTGCCCGCAGGACCGATGATCAGCCTCGCCGCCGCGCTCGACGCCACCGCCCTCGTCTGGCGGGCCGACGGCTCGGACGTCGCCGTGCCGGTCGCCGAGCTCGTGACCGGCGACATGACCACTTCCCTGGCCCAGGACGACGTCATCCGCTCGATCGAGATCCCGCTCTCCTCCCTCCGGGCGCGCACCGCGTTCCGCAAGACGGCGCTCTCCCCTCTCGGACGCTCCGGCGCCGTCGTCATCGGCCGCCTCGACACCGACGGCGCGCTCGTGCTCACGATCACCGCGGCGACCGTCCGGCCGGAGCGGCTCCGCTTCGCCGCCGTTCCCTCCTCGGCCGAGCTCGCCGCGGCCGTCGACGGCGTCGCGACCTGGTTCACCGACCCGCACGGAGCCGCCGACTGGCGCCACGCCGTCGTCCGCGTACTCGCCGAGGAGATCCGCACCGAGCTGACCGGAGGCGCCCGATGAGGTTCACCGTCAACGGGGAGCCGGTCGACGCCTCCCCCCGCCCCGGCCAGGTGCTGCGCACCCTCCTCCGCGACCACGAGCACTTCGAGGTGAAGAAGGGGTGCGACGCCGGTGACTGCGGCGCCTGCTCCGTCCTCGTCGACGGGACGCCGTTCCACTCCTGCCTCTACCCCGCCCACCGCGTCGAGGGGCGCGAGGTGACGACAGCGGCCGGCCTCGGCACGCCCGAGGAGCCGAGCGCGGTGCAGGAGGCGTTCGTCGAGGCCGGCGCGTTCCAGTGCGGCTTCTGCACGGCCGGCATGGTGGTCACGGCCACGGCGCTCGACGGAGTCCGCGCCGAGGACGTGCCGCGGCTGATGAAGGGCAACCTCTGCCGGTGCACGGGCTACCGTCCCATCCGCGAGGCCGTGACGGGCGCCTGCGCGTCCGGGCACGGCGCGCACGCGGCCGAGCCGTCCGGAGCGGATCGCACGGAGGCCCTGGTCCGCGGACGGCACGCGGCCCCGCCGTCGGGTCTCACCCCCGTCCGCCGCACCGGTCGCCCGTCGGCCGAGGAGTCCCGGGTCGGCCGCTCGCTCGGCGCGCCCGCCGGCCGGCGGATCGTCCAGGGCCGCGAGCCGTTCACCCTCGACGTCGCCGTCCCCGGCCTGCTGCACCTGAAGGTCGTCCAGAGCCCGCACGCCCACGCGCGCATCCGCTCGATCGACACGACCGCCGCCCGCGCGATGCGGGGCGTCGTCGCGGTCCTCACCGCCGAGGACGTCCCGGACGTCCTCTACTCCACCGCCCGCCACGAGTCCCGGCTCGACGACCCGGACGACACCCGCATGCTCGACACGGTCGTCCGGTTCCGCGGGCAGCGCGTGGCCGTGGTGGTCGCGGAGTCGGTGGCCGAGGCGGAGGCGGCCTGCCGCGCCGTCGAGGTCGACTACGAGGTGCTGCCCGCCGTCTTCGACCCGGAGGAGGCGCGCTCGGCCGGCGCGCCGCTCCTGCACGCCGACAAGGATCCGATCGCCTCGCGCATCGCCCGGCCGGAGGCGAACGTCGTCGCGGAGCTCCACGGAGAGTACGGGGACGTGGCCGCCGGACTCGCGGAGGCCGACGTGGTCGTCGAGGGCCGGTACGCGACCTCCCGGGTCGCGCACACGGCGCTCGAGACCCACGGCACCATCGGCTGGCTCGAGGGCGGAGAGCTGGTGCTGCGGACCTCGACGCAGGTGCCCTTCCTCGTGCGCGACGAGATCGCGCGCCTGTTCGACCGCGATCCGTCGACCGTCCGCGTCTTCACGGCACGGGTGGGCGGCGGCTTCGGCGGCAAGCAGGAGATCCTGACGGAGGACGTCGTCGCCCTCGCCGTGCTCGCCACCGGCCGGCCCGTGCAGTTCGAGTTCACCCGGAGCGACGAGTTCACGATGGCCCCCTGCCGACACCCGATGCGGGTCGGCGTGACGCTCGGCGCCCGGCGCGACGGACGGCTGACCGCCCTCGCCGTGGACGTGCTCTCGGACACCGGCGCCTACGGCAACCACGGACCCGGCGTGATGTTCCACGGCACCTCGGAGTCGGTCGCCGTCTACAGCGCGCCCAGCAAGCGCGTCGACGCGCAGGCCGTCTACACGAACAACCTCCCCTCGGGGGCGTTCCGCGGCTACGGCCTCGGGCAGGTGATCTTCGGCATCGAGTCGGCGATGGACGATCTCGCCCGCGAGCTCGGGATCGACCCGTTCGAGCTGCGGCGGATCAACGCGGTGCGCCCGGGCGAGCCGCTGGTGGTCACGCACGTCGAGGGCGACGACATCGGCTTCGCCTCCTACGGGCTCGACCAGTGCCTCGACCTCACCGAGGCGGCACTGGCCGGCGGCGGCGGCTCCCCCGCCCCCGACGGACCGGGGTGGCGGACAGGGCAGGGCACGGCACTGGCGATGATCGCCACCATCCCACCGCGGGGCCACTTCTCGGAGGCGACCGTCACCGTCGACGCCGAGGGCGTGCTGACCATCGGCGTCGGCACGGCCGAGTTCGGCAACGGGACGACCACCGTGCACACGCAGCTGGTCGCGAGCGCCTTCCGTGCCTCGGCCGACCGGGTGCGGATCCGCCAGTCCGACACGGACGCGGCCCGCTACGACACCGGAGCGTTCGGCAGCGCCGGCACGGTCGTCGCGGGCAAGGCCGTCCACTCGGCCGCGACGCGCCTCCTCGCCGAGCTGCAGGCGCTCGCCAAGCGGCTGACCGGGCACGACGAGACCTTCGAGCCCGACGACGAGGGCCTGCTCGCTCCGGACGGCACCCGGGTCGCGTTCGCCGATCTGGTCCGTGCGGCCGGCGGACCGGTCACCGCGACCGGGAGCGAGGACGGCGCTCAGCGCTCGCTCGCGTTCAACGTCCAGGGCTTCCGCGTCGCGGTGCACGAGCCGACGGGCGAGGTGCGGATCCTGCAGTCGGTCCAGGCGGCCGACGCCGGCTTCGTGATCAACCCGGCGCAGTGCCGCGGGCAGGTCGAGGGCGGAGTGGCGCAGGCGATCGGCTCGGCGCTGTACGAGGAGGTGATCCTCGACGGCGAGGGCACCGTGACCACGGCGATCCTCCGGAACTACCACATCCCGCAGATGGCGGACGTGCCCGAGACCGAGGTGCTCTTCGCGGACACCGCCGACGAGCTCGGGCCGTTCGGCGCGAAGTCGATGAGCGAGGCGCCCTACAACCCGGTCGCCCCCGCACTCGCCAACGCCGTCCGCGACGCGATCGGCGTGCGGCCGACCGAGCTGCCGCTCTCCCGCGACCGGATCTGGCGGCTCCTGCACCCGGACGCCGCCCCGGTCGCGTCCGTCGAGGCGGAGGCGCCGCCCGGTTGAACGACGACGGGCTGAGCGCCGATCGGCTGCCGCAGCTCAGACGCGCGACGCCAGCTCCGTGCTCGCCCGGGCGACCTCGCGGGCGATCCCGTCCTCGTCCGCGTTCACCAGCCGTCCCTCCCGCACCGTCGGGCGACCCTGCACCAGGAGCAGGCTCAGCGGGGGCTGCGCTCCGAGCGCGAGGGCCGCGACCGGGTCCGCGATGCCCGCGTGCTCGATCCCGTCGATCCGCCAGAGCGCGAGGTCGGCGAGCTTGCCGACCTCGATCGAGCCGATCTCGTCCTGCCGGCCGAGCACCCGGGCCCCGCCGATGGTGGCGACCGAGAGCGCCTGCCGGGCGCTCATCCGGTCGGCGCCGGCGCGCAGGCGGTTCATCAGCACCGCGGCGCGGATCTCGGAGCCGAGCTGACCGGACTCGTTCGACGCCGCGCCGTCCACGCCGAGGCCGACCGGGGCTCCCGCAGCCAGCAGCTGCGGGATCGGCGCGATGCCCGCCGCGAGCCGGCCGTTCGAGGACGGGCAGTGCGCGACTCCGGTGCCCGTGGCCGCGAACTTCGCGATCGCGTCGGCGTCGAGGTGGACGCAGTGCGCCATCCAGACGTCGTCGCCGAGCCAGCCGAGCGACTCCAGGTGGTCGGTGGGCGAGAGGCCGAACGCCTCCCGCGTGTAGGCGTCCTCCTCCACGGTCTCGGAGCCGTGGGTGTGCAGCCGGACCCCGAGCTGACGGGCGAGGACGGCCGACTCGCGCAGCAGGTCGGTGGTCACCGAGAAGGGCGAGCACGGGGCGATCGCGACCCGCACCATCGCGTCGGCGGAGGCGTCGTGGTACCGCTGGACCGCCTCTCCACTGGCCTGGAGCGCGGCCGCCGTGGTCTCGACGGCGAAGTCCGGCGGGAGGCCGCCCCGGGACTCGCCGAGGTCCATCGACCCGCGGGTCGCGTGCAGCCGGAGGCCGAGGGTGCCGGCCGCGTCGACGATGCCGCCGACGATGTCGCCGGAGCCCCGCGGGAAGACGTAGTGGTGGTCGGCGACGGTGCTGCAGCCGGACCGGGCGAGGACGCCCATCGCGCCGAGGGCGGCGGAGCGGGTCAGGTCGGCGTCGATGCGGGACCAGGCGGGGTAGAGCGCGACGAGCCAGTCGAAGAGGATCGAGTCCTGCGCCCAGCCGCGGGTGAGCCACTGGTAGAGGTGGTGGTGCGTGTTGACGAGCCCGGGAGTGAGCAGGCGGCCGCGGCCGTCGACCCGCGTGAGCGCGATCGCCTCCTGCGCCGGCAGGCCCGTCGGGGACCGTCCGTCGAGGGCCCACGCCGGAGGGTCGCCGGCTCCGACGGCGACGATGCGGGAGTCGTCGACGACGACGTGGCCGACGGGGTGCTCGGTCCCGTGCGCGTCGACGGTGGCGACGTGGGCTCCGGTGAGGACGTGGCGCTGCATGCCCCGAGCATGGCAGCGCGGTGTTTCGCGGCCGTTTCCCGCCGGAGTGCGAGCAGGCCGGCGCGATCACGACGGCGCGCCGTCAAGGGAGGACGTGCGGCTCAGCGCGCCGCGTGGATCGGGCCCGAGCGCCCCGCGAGCGGCTCCCCGGACGTCCCCGTGCGCGCGGCGAGGACCTCCGCGAGGATCGACACGGCCGTCTCCTCCGGCGTCGACGCGCCGATGTCCAGGCCGATCGGCGAGTGCAGGCGGGCGAGCGCCTCCTCCGTCACTCCCGCCTCGCGCAGCAGCCGCAGCCGCCGCTCGTGGGTGCGCCGCGATCCCATCGCGCCGACGTAGACGACCGGGAGCGCGAGCGCGGTCTCGAGCAGCGGGATGTCGAACTTCTCGTCGTGCGTGAGCACCGCGATCACGGTGCGCGAGTCGACCTCGGCGCGGGCGAGGTGGTCGGACGGCCACTCAACCACGACCTCGTCGGCGCCGGGGAAGCGCTCGGCGGTCGCGAACACCGGACGCGCGTCGCAGACGGTCACGCGGTAGCCGAGCAGGGATCCGGCGGAGCAGAGCGCGGCGGAGAAGTCGACGGCGCCGTAGATCAGCAGGCGCGGCCGCTCCGCGTGCACGATGTAGGCGATCTCGAGCTCGGCGCTCCGGCAGGCGGTCTCGACCGTGGCCGAGCGGCCGGAGGCCAGGCGCGCCTCGCGCTCGGCGAGGATGCGGCGGGCGGTGTCCTCGTCCAGGTGCGGGCCGACGACGTCCTGGAGGCGCGTCGCTCCGGTGAGGACGAGGCCGATCAGCTCCTCCGGGCCGCCGACGACGATCGCCAGCGCGGCCGAGCGGCCGGCGCGGGCGGCGCGCAGCTCGGCGAGGACCGCGGTGGAGCCGGAGTCGACGACCTGGCCGAACACGCGCAGCTGCCCCCCGCAGGACAGGCCCGCGGCGAAGGCCGCCTCGTCGTCGAAGCCGAAGTGCTCGGACGCGCTGCCCGAGGTGCCGAGCACCTCCTGGGCCAGCGCGTACGCCTGCGCCTCGACGCAGCCGCCGGAGATCGAGCCGATCGCGCGCCCCTCCGCGTCCACCGCCATCGAGGAGCCGAGAGCGCGGGGAGCCGAGCCGAAGACGTGCGTGACCGTGACGACCGCGACGCTCCCGCCCGCCTCGACGCGCTCGAGCAGGGGGTCGGCGATGTCGAGCACGACGGCCTCCTCTTCTCGGACGGGAGGCGACGGCGCCGGGGCTGCGGGGAGGCCGGGCGGAGCCGCCGACGGGCGCTCACACGCAGGAAACATGCCGAGTATAGGGTCGATCCATGCCTGACGACGCTCCCTTCCTCGACCTCGTGATCCGCGCCTCCGACGTGCTGACCGAGAACGGCCGGCGTCCGGCCAGCATCGCGATCGCCGAGGGCCTGATCGTCGCGGTCGGCGAGCGGGACGCCCCCTGGCGGACCACGGAGGAGATCGTCCTCCCCGAGGGCCAGGTCCTGATCCCGGGGATCGTCGACACCCACGTGCACGTCAACGAACCGGGCCGCACGGAATGGGAGGGCTTCGCCTCCGCCACCCGCGCGGCCGCCGCCGGGGGCGTCACCACGATCATCGACATGCCGCTGAACTCGATCCCGCCGACCACCACGGTGGCGGGGCTCGAGGCCAAGCGCGCGGCCGCCGGGCCGCAGGCGCAGGTGGACGTCGGATTCTGGGGCGGGGCGATCCCCTCGAACCTCGGCACGCTGCGCGAGCTCCACGACGCGGGCGTCTTCGGCTTCAAGTGCTTCCTCTCGCCGAGCGGAGTGGACGAGTTCCCGCACCTGAGCCGGGAGCAGCTCGTCGAGGCGATGCGCGAGATCGCCGCCTTCGACGGACTGCTGATCGTGCACGCCGAGGACCCGGCCGAACTGGAGGCGAGCGCGCTGGAGCCCGGCGCCTCCTACGGCGCGTTCGTCGACTCCCGCCCGCCCGCCTCCGAGCGCAGCGCGATCCTGCACGTGATCGAGGCCGTCCGCGAGACCGGCTGCCGCGCGCACATCCTGCACCTCTCCTCCGCCGACGCGCTGCCGCTCCTGCGCGAGGCCAAGGCCGAGGGGCTGCCGATCACCGCCGAGACCTGCCCGCACTACCTCACCTTCGACGCCGGCTCGATCCCCGACGGCGGCACGCAGTTCAAGTGCTGCCCGCCGATCCGCGACGAGCGCAACCGCGAGCTGCTCTGGAAGGGGCTGCTCGACGGGACGATCGACATCATCGCCTCGGACCACTCCCCCGCCACCGCCGAGCTGAAGCTCCCCGCCGGCGGCGACTTCGGCGTCGCCTGGGGCGGGATCTCGGGACTCGAGCTGAGCTTCCGCGCGGTCTGGACCGGGGCCCGCGAGCGGGGCATCCCGCTCGAGCAGGTCGTCGCCTGGATGTCCACGGCGACCGCCGCGTTCGCCGGGCTCGGCCAGAAGGGCCTGCTGCACGCGGGGTCCGACGCCGACCTGGTCGCGTTCGACCCGGAGGCGCAGTGGCGCGTGGACGTCGACGCCCTCTCGCACCGGAACCCCGTCTCGGCCTACGAGGGCCGCGTCCTCCGCGGCGCCGTCGCCGCCACCTGGGTGGGCGGCCGCCGCGTCACCGCCGCGACGGTCCCGCCCGCCGGGCGCCTCCTCACCCGCCCCTGACCTCGACCCGCCGATGCCCCGCCTCCCTGACGACACCTCGGGGAGCTCCCCCGCTCACGCCGAGCGCCGCCGTGTCATCGGCAGGTTTCGAGTGTGTGAACGGAGGCGGGTCGGAGCCGCGGAGCGGGCGGATCGCACAAGACTCGGAGTCCCGGCGGCGGCTCCTCGGGATGCTCCGCCGGTGCGCGGAGCCCCCGGCAGGCGCGAGGCTGGCAGACGGGCTCGCAGGAGCCGCGAGCAGGACTGGCACCACCGCGTGACCGGGCCCGGCCGCACGGAACGGACAGGAGCGGACATGTCGATCATCCTCGGGGACCACCAGTACGGGAAGGCCGAGAACCGCGTCGTGCGGATCTACCGCGAGACCCCGCGGCACGAGATCCACGACGTCAACGTCTCCACGGCCCTCCGCGGCGACTTCGAGGCCGCGCACCGCGAGGGCGACCAGTCGGCCGTCCTGCCCACGGACACGCAGAAGCAGACGGCGTACGCCTTCGCCAAGGAGAAGGGCCTGCGCTCGATCGAGCCCTACGGCCTCGAGCTGGCCCGCCACTTCGTCGACGGCTACGAGCCCGTCCACGGCGCCCGCATCGAGATCGAGGAGTTCGCCTGGGAGCGCGTGCTGGTGGACGGGCGCGAGCACGACCACACCTGGGTCCGGAAGGGCCAAGAGACGCGGATCGCGTCGGTCACGGTCGAGGGCTCGGGCGACGAGCGGCGGATCTGGATCACCGGCGGCTTCAAGGACCTCACGATCCTGAAGTCCACGGGGAGCGAGTTCCACGGCTTCCTCACCGACCCGTACACGGTCCTCCAGCCGACGAACGACCGGGTGATGGCGACCTCGCTGGTCGCGAAGTGGCGCTTCGCCCTGAGCGAGGACGAGATCGCGGCGATGGACTGGGAGGCGGTCTACGCGGGCGTCAAGGCGCTCATGACGAGCCGCTTCGCGACCGTGCACTCCCTCGCCCTCCAGCAGACGCTCTTCGAGATGGGGAAGGCGGTCCTGGAGGAGTACTCGCAGATCGTCGAGATCCGTCTCTCCGCGCCGAACAAGCACCACTTCGTCTACGACCTCTCGCCCTTCCGCGTCGAGAACGACAACGAGGTCTTCCACGCCGCCGACCGCCCCTACGGGCTGATCCAGGCGAGCGTCACCCGCGACGACGCGCCGCCCGCGGGATCCGCCTGGACCGCCTACACGGGCCTGGTGTGACCGGCGCCGGGGGCGTCCACCGGGGGCACGTGCTGCACGTCGCCGGGGGTGCGACGCTCGCGACCGCGCGGGAGTCGCTGGTGTCGATCCCGGACGGCGCTCTCGCCGTGGACGAGGACGGCACGATCGCCTGGGTCGGTCCGTACCGCGAGCTGCCGGACCGCTTCGCGCTCCTGCCGGTCTCCGGCGACGCCGCGTCGGTCCTGCTGCCCGGCTTCGTCGACGCGCACGTGCACTTCCCCCAGACGTTCTCGACCGACGGCTTCGGCGGCGGCCAGCTGCTCGAGTGGCTCGACCGGACGGTGTTCCCCTCGGAGGCGCGGCTCGCCGACCCGGAGTTCGCCGACGTCGTCGCGCGAGCCTTCACCCGGCGGCGGGTGGCCGCGGGCACGACCGCCGCGATGGTCTTCGGCTCCGCGTTCCCGGCCGCGCAGGACGCCCTCTTCGAGCGCACCCGCGAGGCGGGGCTGCGGATCGTGTCGGGGCGCGGGATCCAGACCACGGGCCCGGCCTCGGCGGCGCCCCTGATCACCTCGGAGGAGGAGGCGCTGACGCTCGCGTCGGAGGAGATCGACCGCTGGCACGGGAGGAACCCGCTCCTGCAGGTCGCGCTCGTCCCGCGGTTCTCGCTGTCCGTCACTCCCCGGACCCTCGGAGCGCTCGGCGACCTCTACGACGACGTCCGCGGACGCGGCGTCTACGTGCACAGCCACCTCAACGAGAACGACCGGCCCGGCGACGGCGAGATCGCCGCCGTGCTCGGCTCGTACGGCACCCGCAGCTACCTCGACACCTACGACGGGCTCTTCCTCCCCGGCTCCGCGCGCGGAGGCTCCTCCCTCCTCGGGCCGCGCACGATCCTCGCTCACGCCGTGCACTGCCAGGACGCGGAGCTGCACCGGATGGAGGAGACCGGCACCTCGATCGCCCACTGCCCGACCTCGCAGCAGTTCCTCGGCTCCGGCACCATGCCCTGGCGCCGGACCGTCGCCTCGGGGGTCACCGTCGCCCTCGGCACGGACGTGGGCGCGGGCGACGAGTGGCTGCTGGCGCGAGTGGCGAACGACGCCTTCAAGGTGCACCTCTCGGAGCCCGGCGACGCGGCCGTCGCCCTGCATCCGGCCGAGCTCCTGTTCACGGCGACGCTCGCCGGCGCGCGGGCGCTCGACCAGGAGGAGCGGTTCGGCAGCCTCGACCCCGGGAAGGACGCGGACTTCCTCCGCATCGAGCCCGACCGGTGGGAGCCGCTCGCCGACGTCCTCGCCCACGGGATCCGCGCGGACGACGAGGAGGAGGCGACGGCCCAGCTGCTCTTCGCCCTGCTGATGACCCTGCGCGAGCCGGCGATCGCCGCGGTGCACGTCCGGGGCAGGCGGATCGCGCCTCCGGAGTGACGGGGCCGGCCCGGGCGGCGCGGTGCGGACCGCGCGCACTCGGCCGTCAGCGCAGGCGCAGCGCCAGGAACAGGTCGGCGCGGTCCGCGGTGTCCGACAGGTCGCGCTGCGTCAGCTCCTCCACCCTCGCGATGCGGTACCGCACCGTGTTCAGGTGCAGGTGCGTCTGCTCCGCCGTGCGCACCCACGAGCCGCCGCAGTCGAGGAACGCCGCGAGCGTGGCGACCAGCTGCGAGCCGTAGCGCGCGTCGTGCTCGACGAGCCGCCCGAGCACCAGCTCGACGAACACCGAGCGCAGGTGGTCGGGGACCGCGGTCAGCAGCTGCACGGCGGAGGTGACCTCCCCGGAGTCGCTGACCCGCACCGGAGCGTCGTCGCCCGGAGAGCCCGGCAGCAGCATCCCGTAGCGTGCCGAGCGGAGGGCGCCGCCGAGCGCGGGCAGCGGAGTCGCGGCGCTCGTCCCGACGCGCAGCACGGCGCCCGGCCACGCGGCTCCCGCTCGTCGCAGCGCCGAGGTGACGACGGCGAGCGGATCCGCGCCGGTGGGGATCGCATCGGTCGCCTCGGTGGGCAGCACCGCCACCGCGCAGCCCTGGGCGTCGCGTCCGACCACGGCGCGGCCCAGGTGCGCGGCGGCGTCGACCAGGACACGGCGCGCCAGGTCCGGGGGCGCGTCGCCCTCGAACTCGGCGGCGACCACGGCGCACCGCCCGGCGCCGCCGAGTCCGAGCTGCCGCAGGTACACCGCGGCCTCGGGCTGCTCGCTGTCCTCCTCCACGAGCTCGAGCAGGCGGTCGGCGAGAGCGGAGTCGGCCGAGAGCGCCGCCTCCCGCTGCAGCCGGTAGACCCCCACGACTCCGGCGAGCTCCGTCACGGCGTCGAGTACTGCGGCGGGCCAGTCGTTCCAGTCGCCCCCGACGACGACCAGCCAGGAGGTGGCGCGGTGCTCGCCCGCGCCTGCGACGGTGAGGACCGACAGGGCGCCGCCGCGGGCGTCCGCGACCACGACCGGGCTGCGCCGGGCCGTGAGCGCCGCGTGCACGACCCGCTCGATCTCCCCCAGCCCCAGGGGCGAGGCGGAGGCCGCGGTCCGACCGGTGGCGGTCAGCACCGACACGGGGAGTCCGAGCTCGCGCGAGGTGCGCGTGACGAGCTCGTCGAGCTGCTGCCCCCGGTAGACCTCCGTCAGCAGCTCCCGCTGGCGGGCGAGGGCGGCCGTCAGCCGGGCCACGCGGTCGCCGGCGAGGGCGTTCGACAGGTGCGCCGTGATCGCGCCGAACGACACATCGGCCGGCACGGCGATCAGCGGGACGTCGTGCTCGCGGCAGGCGACGACGAGGTCGTCCGGCACGAAGCCCAGCAGCCCCTCGCCGGCGAGCAGAGCGCTGGCACCCGAATCCGCGACCGCGGCGACGAAGGCCGCGCTGTCCTGGGCGTCCCGACGCCAGACCAGACCGGTCAGCACCAGCTGGTCGCGCGAGATGTAGCGGCGCGGGTCGAGGAGATCGGTCGTGAAGATGCCGTCGACCGGCCGCGCGAGCGCTGCGTCGCCGGCGACCAGCACGCGCAGCCGCAGCTGCGGCGCGTCGAGGACGTCCTGCAGCTGCATCAGCTGCCCCGGTAGGTCGAGTAGGCGAAGGGGCTGAGCAGGAGCGGGATGTGGAAGTGCGCCTCCTCGTCGTCGAGGCGGAAGGCGACGACGACCTCGGGGTAGAACGACTCGGTGCCCGAGGCGGCGAACCAGGCGCCGGTGTCGAAGACGACCCGGTGCACCCCGGCGGCCAGGCGCTCCGGCCCGAAGGCCGCCACGCGGCCGTCGTCGTCGGTGCGGGCCTCGGCGAGGCGCTCCCAGCCGGAGCCGACGCGGGCGTCGAGAGCCACCGGGACCCCGCGCGCGGGGCGGCCGCGGACGGCGTCGAGCACGTGGGTCGTGACGCGGCTGGCGTGCCCGCTCATCGTGCGGCCTCCGCACGGACGAGGCGCCCGTCGTCGAGGCCGCGGACGCGCAGCACCGTGATCTCCCGCAGCTGCTCCGCGACGATGCGGGCCTCCGTCTCGTCGTCGAGCCCGAGCCTCCGCTCCAGCTCCGCGACGACCTCGGCCCGGTCGCGGCCGGCCGCGCGGAGGAGGAACACGCGCCCGAACCGCTCCTCGTAGGCGCGGTTGCCGGCCAGCAGCCGCCGGGTCAGCTCCTCGTCGCCCGTGCGGCTCGCAGCCTGCTCCGCGGCCGAGAACGCGGAGGAGCGCCCCGCGCCCGCGTGCCGCTCGCCGATCCGGGGGTGGTCGGCCAGCGCCGCCTCCACCTCCTCCTCGGTGAGCGTGCGCGCGGCCCGCTCGGCCGCGTCGGCGAGCGCGTCGGCCGACGGGTAGGGCGCGCCGGAGGCGACCTCGTCGGCCCAGCGGGGGACGGCGAGGCACGCGAGCAGCACGTCGCGGGCGGTCTCGGATCGGGTGTCGGTCATGCGGTCTCCTTCGTCCGGCGGAGCAGGGGCTCGGCCTGCGGCACGATGGTCGGATGGATCTGGTCGGGAGTCGGGACCTCGTCGGGCTGGTGCTCGCGGCGGGTGCGGGGCGCCGGGCGGGCGGCCCGAAGGCGCTGCGGTGCGACGCGGCGGGAGTTCCCTGGGTGGAGCGAGCCGTCGAGAGGCTCCGCGCGGTGGGCTGCGAGCGGGTGCTCGTGGTCCTGGGCGCGGAGGCCGGACGGGCGCGCCTCCTGGTGCCGCCGTCCGCGGACGTCGTCGTCGCGGCGGAGTGGGAGACCGGCCTCTCGGCGTCGCTCCGCGCGGGTCTCGCCGCGGCCGAGGGCGTCGCCGCGCTGGTCGCCCTGGTCGACCTGCCCGAGGAGCCGCCGAGCGTGGGGGCCCGGCTGCTCGCGGAGGCGCCGGTCGCGCCGGACGTGCTCGCCCGCGCGGTCTTCCGCGGTCGGCCCGGTCATCCGGTGCTGCTGGGACGGGACCACTGGCCGGAGCTCCTCGAGGGCGTGCACGGGGACTCCGGCGCGCGCGACCTGCTCCGCGCGAGGGGCGCGCGCGGGGTGGAGTGCGGCGATCTGTGGTCGGGAGCCGACCGCGACGGGCCGGACTGAGCGGCTCACGCCAGGCCCGCGTCGTCGAGGGCGGCGGCCAGCGCCCGCCAGGCCAGCGTCGCGCAGACGGAGCGGACGGGGTTGCCCGCGACCGCGAGTAGCGCCTGCTCCTCGCCGGCGAGAGCACCCTCCCGGTGCGCCATCGCCGCGAGGAACGCGTCGATCCGCTCCCGCATGTCCGACGCCGGCAGCCCGTCGAGACCGTCCGCGAGCAGCGACGCGGATCCTCGCGAGACCTCGCACCCCCGCCCGCTCCAGGCGAGGCGCACCTGCTCCGCGCCGCCGTCGACGCGCAGCTCGATCCGGTCGCCGCAGGTGGGGGTGATCAGCTCGGCCCGGCCGAGGGCCGGGGCCGGGTCGGCCTGCCCGACGGGGTCCTTGGCGTGCGCGCGGATCAGCTCCGCCGCCTCGCTCACGGCCGGTCCTCCAGCTCGGCGAGCTCCGCGTAGGCCGTGCTGATCCCGGCGATCCGCTCACGCGACTCCCTCGGCGACGCCCCGAGCACTCCGGAGGCGACGAGCGCGACCGCGCTCATCGCCGCCGCGTAGCTGTCCAGCGCCGTGCCGCTGTCGACCGGGCACTCCAGCCAGACCGCCGCGTGCTCCGCGTAGCGCCGGGCGGGCGGATCCGCGAGGAGCACCACGGGCACCTCGCGCGCGGCGAGCGTCCCGATCAGGGCCGCGAAGGAGGCGGGGCGGCGGCGGAAGCCGACCAGCACCACGACGTCCTCGGCTCCGAGCCCCTCGAGCTCCTCACCGAGCGACTGGCCGGGCTGCGGGGCGATCCGGACGCGTCCGCGCGCCTGCGCGAGCTGCTGGCGCAGGTGCAGCGCCACCGGGTAGCTGTTGCGCAGTCCGATCACGACGACCTCGCGCGCTCCCGCGATCAGCCGCACCGCCTCCTCCAGCCGCCCGTCGCCGAACGCGGCGGCCAGCCGGGCCAGGTTCGCCCGCTCGCTCTCGAGGTGCGCGGCGAGCGGATCCCCCTGTCCCTGCGCGGGACCGACCGGCACACCGGAGGACCGCAGCGCCCGGGCGTGCTCGCGCACCTCCTGCGAGTTCGAGAACCCCAGGCGGCGGAACAGCCGCGAGACCGTGGCCTTGGACACTCCGCTGTGCTGGGCGAGCTCGGTCGCCGTGTAGACGGCCAGGTCGCCGAGGTGGTCGAGGATGAAGTCGGCCGCCCGCTGCTCCTGCCGCGACAGCGCGGCGTAGCCGGCATCGATGCGGTGACCGATGCTCGTCGAGGGGGCCGGGGCGGGGGTCACGCGGTCGGCGTCCCGTCGGCGAGCGCCAGCACGGCCGCCTCGAACGCGTCGAGCGCGGTCGCGACGTCGGCCTCGGTCACGTTCTCGTCCGGGTGGTGGCTGACGCCGCCCTCGCAGCGGAGGAAGAGCATCGCGTACTCGGCGAGGTCGGCGACCGCCATCGCGTCGTGGCCGGCTTTGGAGAAGAGCACCATCGGCTCCGCGTCCCCGGTCGCGCGGATGCCCGCCCGCACGACGTCCTGCAGCCGCGAGGAGGCGACGACCGCGGGGGCCGAATGGGTCTCCTCCACCGTCAGCGCGAGACGGCGGCGCGACGCCGACTCCGACATCGCGTGCTCGATGGCGTCCCACGCCGCGTCGCGCTGGGCGTCGGTCTCGGCGCGGAGGTCGAGGCTGAACTCGACCCGGCCGGGGATGACGTTGACCGCGCCCGGGAAGGTCTCGAGCCGGCCGACCGTGGCGATCACGCCCTGCTCCCGCGCGATGCGCTCCACCGCGAGCACGGCCTCGGCCGCCCCGGTGAGCGCGTCGCGGCGGCGGTCGAGCGGAACTCCGCCCGCGTGCCCGGCCTTGCCGGTGAGGGTGAGTGCGAAGCGGCGGGCGCCCGCTATCGAGGAGACCACGGCGAGGGCGCGGTCCGCCTCCTCCAGGTAGGAGCCCTGCTCGATGTGCGCCTCGAGGTAGGCGAGGACGTCCTGCGCGTCGCGCGCGGCGGTGCGGATGCGCGAGGGGTCCAGCCCGAACTCGTGGAACGCCTCGACGAGCGTCGTCCCGTCGGCGTCCTCGAGCTCCCACCAGTGCTCGTCCCAGGTGCCTGCGAGGGCGCGGGAGCCGAGGAGCGCTGTGCCGAAGCGGGTGCCCTCCTCGTCGCCGAACGCGACGACCTCGACGGCGAACGGCAGGCGCCGGCCCGCCCCGTGCAGGCGCGACACCACGGCGATCGCGAGCATCACGCCGAGGATCCCGTCGTAGCGGCCCGCGTCGGGCACCGTGTCGAGGTGCGAGCCGAGCAGAAGCGCCGGGAGTCCCGGAGTCGCGCCCTCGTAGCGGCCGCACTGGTTGCCGGCCGCGTCCTGCCAGGTGCGCATGCCCGCCTCGGTCATCCAGCGCGCGGCCATCGCGTTCACCCGGGCGTGCTCGGGCGAGAGGTAGACCCGCTCGATGCCGTCGCGGCTGGAGGAGACCGCGGCGAGCTCGTCGCAGCGGGCCATGATCGCGGCGGCGTCGAGCGGCCCTCCCTTTCGCCCGAGCACGCCCGGGTGAACGCGATGGC
>NZ_PSWH01000053.1:0-14313 GCF_002932105.1 Rathayibacter sp. AY1C1
CAGGACGACGGCGGCGATCCCGACGAGTGCTCCGAAGACCGGCCCGACCGGCCTCGCCATCGCCGCACTCGTCGTCGGCATCGTCGCGTTCCTCGTCGGCCTCGTGCCGGTCTTCGGAGCACTCGTCGGGATCGCCGCCGTCGTCCTGGGCATCCTCGCCCTCCGCCGCGGTCAGTCGAAGGCGATGTCGATCACCGGCGTCGTCCTCGGCGGTCTGGCCGTCCTCGCCTCGCTCCTGACGACGATCGGCTTCGGAGCCGCCGTGAACTCCGCCTCGAGCGACCGCCCGGCGGCCGTGATCGTCGAGTCGTCCGAGCCCACGACCGCTCCCGTCGTGCCGGCCACGGAGGAGGCGGAGGTCGTCGAGACGGCGGAGCCCGCACCCGTCGAGACGGCGGAGCCCGCACCCGTCGAGACGGTCGCCCCTGCCCCGGCGCCTGTCGAGACGGCGGCTGCTGCGCAGGTCTCGCCCGAGTTCGCCTCGGCACTCATCAAGGCGCAGAGCTACTCCGAGATGCTCCACATGAGCAAGGCGGGCCTGTACGGCCAGCTCACCTCCGAGTACGGGGAGCAGTTCTCGCCCGAGGCCGCGCAGTACGCGGTGGACACCGTCTCCGCCGACTGGAACGCCAACGCGCTGGCGAAGGCCAAGGACTACCAGGCCCAGATGGCGATGGCGCCGGAGGCCATCCGCGACCAGCTGACCAGCGAGTACGGGGAGCAGTTCACGAGCGACGAGGCCGACTACGCCATCGCGCACCTGAACGACTAGTCCCACTCGGACCGTCGCGGCACTGCGCGGCCACTGAGCGGGTCCTCCCGGAGCGCGCCGCCGTCCGTCGCCCACGACCCGGGCGACGGGGGGCGGCGGACCACCGGAGCCGGTTCAGGCCAGGACGGCGAGGGTGACGGGGAGCGCCTCGCTCCACCTGCCGGTCAGCCGCTCCTCGCCCTCGAGGAACGGCGGCGCGAGGACCCGCGCGAGGACGAGAGTCAGACCGTCGGCCGAGGTCGTGGTGGTCCGTGCGTCGCTGCGGACGAGCACCGTCGACGGCGGCCCGGACGCTCCGGCGCCTGATCCGCTGCCCTGCACCGTCGCGGTCGGCGGGCGGACGATGCGCTGCCCGTCCTCCTCGAAATGCTGCTCGACCTCCCGGGCGCCGGTGCGGATCGCCGTGGCGAAGGCGGCGATCGCGACGGGGTCGCCGGCACCGTCGTAGACCCAGCGACGACCGAGGACGGTGTGCTCGACGGTCGCGAGGAGATGCGCGTCACCGCCGGCGAGAGGCGAGCCGCGGTAGGTCAGCGGCACCTGGAGCGGCGGCTGCCCGGTCGACTGGACGATCAGCGTCTCCACTCCCACCTCGCCATCGGGGTCGTCGAACCGGTAGGCGCCGAGCAGCGTGAATCCGCCGCCCTCGTACCAGGGCTGCGTCGGCGCCCATGCCTCCACGATCTCGAGCTTCCCGGGGGTGATCGTCGCACGGTGCAGAAGGGCCATGCACCGAGAGTAGAGCCGGCCGATCCGTCCGGAGGAGTGCCCGTCAGCGAGCGGCGCCCGCCGTCGCCGACTCGGGCAGGCTGCTCATCGGGAGCGTGTACTCGCCCTTGAGCGCCGAGATCCAGACGGTGGTCGGGGCGACGGCGGCGAAGTTCGAGTTGAGCAGCGCCATCAGCGTGGTGTGCAGGGAGTGCGCGTCGATCGAGCCCGCGTCGTTCGCGATCGCGATCGCGCCCGTCGCGTCCGAGAGGACCTCGGCGCGGAGCCCGTGCGTCTCGGCCTCGGCGGCCGAGGCGAGGATGCAGTTGTTGGTCATGTAGCCGACGAGGGTGATCGTGTCGACGTCGTGCTCGCGGAGCCAGTCGAGCAGGTCGGTCCCCGCGAAGACCGTGCCGAACCGCTTCGTGACGTTCTTCCACGAGTCCGAGCGGCGCTTCTCGATCTCCGGGTGCAGCGCGAAGGACGGACCCGACGGGTCGAAGATCGGCGCTCCCTCGCCCGCGCTGTGCTGGACGACGGCGATCGGGAGGCCCGCGGCGGCGGCGGAGTCGAGGGCGGCGGCGATCCTCGGCAGCGACTGCGCGTGCGGCGGGTACTGGATCTCGAGCGGACCGCTGAAGTACTCCTGCTGCACGTCGACGAGGATCAGTGCGCGGCGCGGTGTGGTCATGAGGTGCTCCCATCGGTGGCGGACGTCCCCGATCCTCCCGCCCGGGGCTGGGAGCGGCGGTCAGCCACGCGGCCCGCGACCCGGTCGTGGGCGCAGGCCCACACCTCCTCGTGCTCGAGCGGAGTGAGGACGCCGGCGTCGAGCAGCCTGTCGGCCCGCCGCAGCGCGGCAGCGATCGCCGCCTGCTCGGCGACGGCGGGGGAGTCGACGTCCGCGATCACGAGCCGACGGGCGCAGGCCCGGCGGAGGCGGCGGGTCGAGCGGGCCGAGAGGAGCAGGAGCGACGCGGTCGGCAGGGCGAGCGCGGCCAGCAGGAGGAGCGGCAGCCGGTCGAGCGCGAGCGTCCCGACGGCGCCGGCGGCCGTCACGGCCACGACCAGCTGCGGACCGGCCGCGTGCAGGCGGAGGCGCCTGCGCTCCTCGACGGAGGTGCCTGGTGCGAAGACGACGAGCTCGCTCCGGACGACGCCGTACCGGCTCGCGCCGACGGTGTGGCGGCCCCAGCGGGGACCGGCGTCGAGGAGGCGGAGGAGCAGGTGCACGAGCGCCATCGTCTGCCCGCGACGGCGGGTGCAAGGGGATCCTGACGGAACGCGGACGCGTACCGGGCCGATCCGCACGGTCCGCTCGCGCGACGCTCACGACCCCCTCACGACGCGGGATCGCGCGCCGACGTCCCTCCCCAGCCGATTACCCGTGAGGAAAGCGTGAGGATCCGCTCATTCCGGGCGGGCGCGCTCCTCACGGCGAGTAGAAACATCCAGTGACCTCTTCCGTCGTCCGTGGCGACCCCGACGCCCTCGAACCCTCCCCTCTCTCCTCCGCGCGCGCGGGCGGGGTGAAGGCGTGGCTCCTCGAGGGCCTCCGCGACGACTCCGGAGCGCACCCCGGCCCCCACGCGGCCACCGGCAGGACGCACTCGTGGTGGCGCGTCATGTGCCTCACCGGCGTCGACTACTTCTCGACCCTCGGCTACCAGCCGGCCATCGCGGCGCTCGCCGCGGGCCTCGTCTCTCCGCTCGCGACGATCGTCCTGGTGGTGCTGACGCTCCTCGGCGCGCTCCCCGTCTACCGCCGCGTGGCCCGCGAGAGCTTCCGCGGCGAGGGGTCGATCGCGATGCTCGAGCGCCTGCTGCCCTGGTGGGGCGGCAAGCTCTTCGTGCTCGTGCTGCTGGGGTTCGCGGCCACCGACTTCATGATCACGATCACCCTCTCGGCGGCCGACGCGACGGCGCACGCGGTCGAGAACCCGTTCGCCCCCGCCTGGTTCCACGGGGCGGAGGTGCCGCTCACGCTGGGGCTGATCGCCCTGCTGGGGATCGTGTTCCTCCGCGGGTTCCGCGAGGCCATCTCGATCGCGGTCGTGCTCGTGGCCGTGTTCCTCCTGCTCAACGCGATCGTGATCGCCGTGGCGATCGGGCACGTGGCCGAGAACCCCGTCGTCATCGGCGACTGGTGGTCGGCGCTCACGACCCAGCACGGGAATCCGCTGATCATGGTCGGCATCGCGCTCATCGTGTTCCCCAAGCTCGCGCTCGGGCTCTCCGGCTTCGAGACCGGGGTCGCGGTCATGCCGCAGATCCGCGGCGACGCGGGCGACACCGAGGACGCCCCGGTCGGCCGCATCCGCGGGGCGAAGCGGCTGCTCATCACCGCCGCCGTCACGATGTCGGCGTTCCTCATCACCTCGAGCTTCGTCACCACGCTGCTCATCCCGCAGGCGCAGTTCCAGCCGGGCGGCGAGGCCAACGGCCGCGCGCTGGCCTACCTCGCGCACGAGTACCTCGGCGAGGGCTTCGGCACGGTCTACGACATCGCGACGATCTGCATCCTCTGGTTCGCGGGCGCCTCCGCGCTGGCCGGCCTGCTCAACATCGTCCCGCGCTACCTGCCCCGCTACGGCATGGCTCCCCAGTGGGCCGGCGCCGTCCGTCCGCTCGTGCTGGTCTTCACCGTCGTCGCCTTCGTCATCACGATCCTCTTCCGCGCCGACGTCGACGCGCAGGGCGGCGCCTACGCGACCGGCGTGCTGGTGCTGATCACCTCTGCGTCCGTCGCCGTGTTCCTCTCGGCGAAGCGCAGGAAGCAGCGCAAGCGCGCCGTGGGCTTCGCGGTCATCGCGCTGGTCTTCGTCTACACGACGGTCGTGAACGTGGTCGAGAGGCCCGACGGTGTGCGGATCGCGGCGGTCTTCATCGTCGGCATCCTCGCGGTCTCGCTCGTCTCGCGCGTGCACCGCTCGTTCCAGCTGCGCGCCACCTCCGTGGTGTTCGACGCCGCCGCGATCGACTTCCTCACCACGGACGCCGACGACTACGGCGTGATCCGCATCCTCGCGAACGAGCCCGACGACGGCTCCGAGGCGGAGTACCGGGACAAGCTGGCGGAGGAGCAGCGCGACAGCAACCTGCCGATGCGCGGCCCGGTGCTCTTCCTCGAGGTGCACACCACGGACTCCTCCGACTTCGAGGAGGACCTGGTCGTGCAGGGCCGCGTCTGCCACGGCTTCCGCGTGCTGACGGTGACCAGCGGCAACATCCCGAACACCATCGCCACGGTGCTGCTCGAGATCCGCGACCTCACCGGCGTGATCCCGGACGTCTACTTCGAGTGGACCGAGGGCGGCCCCATCTCGAACATGTTCCGCTTCCTCATCACCGGCACCGGCGAGGTCGCCCCCGTCACCCGCGAGGTCCTCCGCCGCGCGGAGTCCCGCCGCGACCGCCGGCCGGGCGTGCACGTGGGCTGACGCCTGCTGCGCGGCGGGGGCGTGGCGGCGCGGAGGTGCCGCTCCTGCTGCGGGATGGCGCCGAGACGCCGCTCCGTCATCGAGTCATCGCTGCAGGAGCGGTGCGTCGGCGGAGGAGGCGGTGTCCCGGCGCGCGGCGGCCCCGTAGCGTGGGCGGCGGGCGCCCGTCGGGGCGCCGACACCGACGAACGGACGACGATGACCCTCGAGGACCAGCGCGCGCACATCCTGACCGGCGCCGTGTACGACGACATGACCCCCGAGCTGGTCGCCGCGCGCGAGCGGGCTGTCCTCGCCTCGAACGCGTACAACGCGAGCTTCGGGCGTCCCCCGGTCGAGCGGGAGGCTCTGCTCCGCGAGCTCGTCGCCTCGGTGGGCGCGGACGCGCACCTCGAGCCGACGTTCCGCTGCGAGTTCGGGTTCAACATCACGATCGGCGACCGCTTCTACGCGAACTTCGACTGCATCCTGCTCGACGGCGCCCCCATCACGATCGGCGACGACGTGCTGTTCGGCCCGCGCGTCTCGATCTACACGTCGAACCACGCCCTCGACGCGGCGGAGCGCGCCGCCGGCGCCTGCACCGCGAAACCGGTCGTCGTCGGCGACGGCGTCTGGATCGGCGGCGGCGTCACGATCAACCAGGGCGTCACCATCGGCGACGGGGCCGTGATCGGCTCGGGCAGCGTCGTCACCCGCGACGTCCCTCCGCTCACCATCGCCGCCGGCGTCCCCGCCCGCGTCCTCCGCCAGATCACCCCCGACGACCGGACCGGCTACCGCCCGGCCCACTGACGCCGGCCCACGCCGGCCCCGAGACGCCGGCTCCGAGACGCCGCGGGACGGCTCCCGGCCTCGTGGCGATCCGCCCTCAGGACTTCACGGTCGACAGAGGCTCGGTGATGCTCTCGAGGCTGCGGCGCTCGGCGTCGACGCCGAAGATCAGGGCGATCACGCCGCCGAGGATCATCACGGCGGCGCCGACGAAGTAGCCGATCGTCAGCGGACCGCGGTCGCTGCCGTCGCCGATCAGGGCGCCGTAGAGGGCGGGGGCGACTGCTCCGGCGATCTGGCCGAGGGTGAAGAAGTACGAGATCGCCTGGCTGCGCAGCTCGAGCGGGAAGATCTCGCTCACGGTGAGGTAGGCGCTCGAGGCTCCGGCGGAGGCGAAGAAGAACGACACGCACCAGAGGATCGTCTGCGTCGTCGCGGTCAGGACGTCCATGCTGAAGAGGACCGCCGAGACGGCCAGGACCGCTCCCGAGACGCCGTAGGTGAGGAAGATCATCTTCCGCCGGCCCCACACGTCGAACAGGTGGCCGAGCACCAGCGGCCCGACGAGGTTGCCGATCGCGAACGGGAAGAAGAAGTACGAGATCGCGCTCTGCTCGACTCCGTAGAAGCTCTCGAGCACCAGAGCGTAGGTGAAGAAGATCGCGTTGTAGAGGAACGACTGGGTGATCATCATCGTCGCGCCCACCAGCGTCCGCTTCGGGTACTGCCGCAGCAGCACCCGGGCGATGGTGCGGAACGGGATGCTCTCCGTCGCCTTCACGGTGATCGCCTTCGCGTCGTCGACAGGCTCGAGCACGCCGCCCTCCGCCTCCACTCGGCGCTCGATCTCGTCGACGGTGCGCTCCGCCTCCTCCTCGCGGCCGTGCGTCATCAGCCAGCGCGGGCTCTCGGGGATGTGGCGGCGGAGGTAGATGATCGCCAGTCCGAGGATCGGGCCGAGGAAGAAGCCGAGGCGCCAGCCGACGTTCTCGGCGAAGAGCGCGTCGTTCAGGAAGAACAGGTTGGCGGCGGAGCCGAGAGCCGCGCCGCCCCAGTAGGTGCCGTTGATCGCGATGTCGACGCGGCCGCGGTACTTGGAGGGGATGAGCTCGTCGATCGCGGAGTTGATCGCCGCGTACTCGCCGCCGATCCCCATGCCCGCGAAGAAGCGGAACACGGCGAGGAAGACGTAGTTCGGCGCGAGTCCCGCCAGGCCGCTGGCGACCAGGTAGATGACGAGCGTCAGGATGAACAGCTTGCGCCGCCCGAGCTTGTCGCTCAGCCGCCCGAAGATCAGGGCGCCCGCGATCTGGCCGCACAGGTAGATCGTGCCGAGCAGGCCGACCTCGAAGGCCGAGAGCCCGAACTCCTTCGCGAAGCCGGCGGAGGCGACGATCTGGATCTCGAGGCCGTCCAGCACCCACGAGAAGCCGAGGCCGACGACGATCGACCAGTGGAAGCGGGTCCAGGGGAGCCTGTCGATGCGGGCGGGCACGAGGCTCCGGACCGGGCCGCGCGGACTGGTGGATGTCGACATGGCGAGCGCCTTCCTGTCGCCCCGGCGTCGTTGCGGAGGAACGCTGTCCCGAGCGCGGCGAGACGACACTAGACCCGCGGGCGGCTCCATATCGCCGGGCTATTCACCCCTTGTCAGGGACCGCCGAGCGGGTGTATCCCGGGGATCGGTGCCCATCCGGAGGCGGAGCGAGGCGCGGTGGACGCGAGCCCGGATCCGTCCCGCGGGGCCTGACACCGCCCGCCTCCTCGGCCTAGCGTGGAGGCATGATCGACGCGACGCCCGCGGGCACCCCCACCTACGTCCTCAGCGAGGGGCCCGTCTGGGATCCGGACACCGCCCGCCTCACCTGGGTCGACATCGAGGCCGGCGCGGTCCTGTCCGCCCCCGTCACCGCGGAGGGGATCGGAGCGATCTCGCGCACCGACGTCGGCGAGCAGGTCGGCGCCGCGCTGCCCCTGGGCGACGGGCGGACGCTCGTCGCGCTGACCCGGCGGCTCGCGATCCTGGAGGTCGACGGCTCCCTCACGCGCGGCTCCGAGCTGCTGCCGGAGGGGCACCGCTTCAACGACGGCACGATCGACCCGCAGGGGCGCCTCCTGGTCGGTTCGCTGACCCTCGGCGAGTCGGCGGGCGACGACGTCCTGCTGCGCATCGAGCACGACGGATCCGTCACCGTGCTCGACGACGACCTGCGGCTCTCGAACGGACTCGGCTTCTCGCCGGACGGCTCTGTGCTGTACTCGGCCGACACCGAGTCGGGCGTGATCCACCGCCGCTCCTACGCGGACGCCGAGCACGGCCCGCGCGAGCCGTTCGTCGAGCTCGAGGAGGGCGTGTTCGCCGACGGACTGACCGTGGACGCCGACGGCCGCGTGTGGGTCGCGGTCTGGGGCGGGAGCGGCGTCCGGGTGTTCGAGGCCGACGGCAGCCCGGTCGAGGGCGAGGGCATCAGGATCGACGCCCCGCACTCCTCCAGCATCGCCTTCGCGGGCGAGGACCTGGACATCGCGGTCGTCACCTCCGCCTCGCGCGACCTCTCGGCGGACGAGCGGGCGCGTCATCCGCACGCCGGCGGACTGTGGATCGCGCAGCCCGGAGCCCGCGGCCGCGCCGCCACGCGCTGGGTGGAGGGGCCGCTGCCATAGGGGCGGCCGGTCGCCCGTCAGACGGCGGGCGCCGTCGGCGGGCTCGGCTCCGACGCGGGCTGCGGCACGAGGGTCAGCCGCGAGATGCGGTAGCGGTCCGTCTCGGCCACGCGGAGCAGGTGGTCGCCGACGAGGACGGAGTCGCCCACGACGGCCACGCGGCCGATCCGGTCGAGGACGAACCCGCCGACCGTCTCGTACGGGCCCTCGGGCAGCTCGATGCCCAGCTGCTCCGCCAGGTCCTCGAGGATCATCCCGCCGTCGACGTCGTGCAGCTGCTCGGCCGCCTTCGCGTCGACCGCCTGGCGGGCGCCGTCGTACTCGTCGTAGATCTCGCCGACGAGCTCCTCGAGCAGGTCCTCCAGCGTGATGATGCCGTCGGTTCCCCCGTACTCGTCGATGACGACGGCGATCTGGTGGCCGTCCTGGCGCATGGTGCGCAGGGCCGCGAGCACCTTCGTCGTGCCGGGGACCGCGAGGATCGGGCGGGTGATGTCGGCGACGCTGCTCGCGGTGCCGGCGCGGCCCGCCTCCGGGAACGCGGACATCAGGTCGCGCACGTGGACGAAGCCGAGCACGTCGTCGAAGTCGTCGCCGACCACCGGGTAGCGCGAGTGCGGCTGGTCGAGGACCGCCGCGTAGCCCTCGGCCACGCTGAGCGCGCCGCGGAGGAAGTCGACGTCCGGGCGCGGGCGCATCACCTCGGCGACGCGGCGGTCGTCCGCGCGGAAGATGTCGGTGAGCAGCCGGCGGCTGTCCTCGTGGATCTCGGTGTTGCTGGAGATCATGTCGCGCACCTCGTCGGCCGAGACGCTCTCGCCCTTCTCGCGCGGGTCGGCACCGAGGAGGCGGACGACGGCGTCGGTCGAGACGGACAGCAGCCAGATCACGGGGCGCATCAGGCGCGCGAGGGCGTTGAGCGGGGGTGCGAGGGCCTTGGTGAACGCGACGGACTTCTGCATCGCCAGGCGCTTGGGGACCAGCTCGCCCAGCACCAGGGAGAGGTACGCGATGACGAGGGTCATCAGGATCAGGGCGACGGTCGAGGCGGCGGAGGCCGAGAGGCCGAGCGACTGCAGCGGCGGCACGAGGTCGGGCGCGATGGTCGAGGCGCCGTACGCCGAGGAGAAGAAGCCGGCGAGCGTGACGCCGATCTGGACCGCGGAGAGGAACGTGTTGGGGTTGCGGACGAGCTCGGCGATGCGCCGGCCGCGCTCGCTGCCGGCCTCGATCGCGCGGACCTGGCTCTCGCGGAGGCTGACGATGGCCATCTCGGTGCCCGCGAAGACGCCTCCGAGGAGGACGAACAGCACGACGAGGCCGATGTTGAGGAGGGTGTCGAGATCCACGCCGACCAGAGTAGGGATGCCGGCCGTGAGAACGCCTCGTGGACTCTCAGGGAGCGGGGTCGGACGGGACGACGCCCCGCCCCGCCCGCTCAGGACGCGTCGGCCGGGCGCACGCCGATCGTGAGGATGAGGTTCGCGTAGATGCGGCGGTCGCCCGAGGCGATGGTGAGCGCGACGTCGGGCGTGCGCGCCTCGGCGTAGAAGGCGTGCCGCTCGAGCGAGGTGAAGGGGACGCCGTCGAGGGACCGGCGGAAGGCGTCCTGCGCGGGGACGTCGATCCCGGGCGCGGGGGTCATGACCGTCGCCTCCTCGACGACGATCGCCGAGAGCAGGGCGTCGAGGATCTCGTCGACGGTCAGCATGTCGGGCCGGAGGTTCAGGTGCACCAGCGCGGAGTTCGGTCCGAGCGTGGTGCCGACGGGGTAGTTGCCGTCGGCGATGAGGACGCGGGAGCCGTGGCCCGCGCGGGCGAGCGCGTGCAGGATCTCGGGGTGGAGGAGGGTCGTGGTCAGCAAGAGGAGCTCCTAGAGGTCGTGGAGGTGGGCGACGGACGAGCCGGCGAGCAGGCGGCCGGGAAGCCTCCGCTCCTGGGGGCCGGGCTGCTCCGCCCCGGAGTCGAGGCGGAGGCGGACGAGGGCGGCGGCCTCGGCGGCGATCGCCTCCGTCGGCTGGGCGATCGTGGTCAGGTGCGGGCGGACCACGCGGGCCAGCTCGACGTTGTCGAAGCCGACGACGGAGAGGTCCGTCGGCACGCGCAGCCCGGAGTCGCCGAGGGCGATCAGGGCGCCGACCGTCAGCTCGCGGTTGCTCGCGAACAGGGCGGTCGGCCGGGGGCTCAGGGCGAGGATCCGCTCGACGGCGGCGACCCCGCTCTCGACCGTCAGCGGGCCGCGCACCACGGCGTCGGCGGCGGGGTGCACGCCGCGCTCGGCCAGGGCGGCGAGGAAGCCGGCGGTCCGCTCCCGGGTGGAGGACACTCCGTCCTCCCCGCCGAGCACCGCGACCGAGCGGTGGCCGTGGTCGAGGAGGTGGCGGGCGGCGGAGGCGCCGGCGCCCGCGTTGTCGAGCGCGACGCGATCGGTGACCAGTGCGTCGTCGATCCAGTCGACGGCCACCACGGGGGTGCCCTGCTCGGAGGCGCGGCGCAGCGCGTCGACGTCGCCCGCGGACGGCACCGCCACGATCCCGTCGACCATCTTCTCGAGCAGCAGGTCGACCGCGGCTCCCGGCTCGGGGCGGCTCACGCCGACCAGCACGCCGATGCCCTCTCCGCGCAGGGCCCGCTCGAGGCCCGCGATGATCGAGAGGTGGAACTCGTTGTCGAGGGCGGGCAGCAGCACTCCGACCGTGCGGGAGCGCCGCGAGCGCAGGCCTCGAGCGAAGCCGTTGACGCGGAAGCCGACCTCGGCGGCCGCCGCCTCGATCGCCGCCCGGTTCTCGGGGCGCACGGGGAGCCCGTTGTAGTGCTTCGAGATGGTCGAGAGCGAGAGGCCGGTCAGCCGCTGCAGGTCCTTGTAGGTGGCCACGTCACAGGGTGGCGCGGGGCGAGCCGTAGCCGCTCCAGCCCGGGATCGTGCCGTCGGCGTCCCACAGGTCGAGCCAGCCGGTGCTGCCGGGCCAGAGGAAGACCTGGCCCTTGATCAGGCGGTTGTTGCGCTCGGCGCCGCGCAGCGCCTCCTGCTCCTCGGCCGTGAGCACCAGGGAGGCGGCGGCCAGGTTCGCCTCGATCTGCTCCGGCTTCACCGCGAACGGGATCGGGATCTGGCCGCGGTTCACCGCCCAGGCGAGGCACACGACGGCCGGATGCACGCCCCGCTCGTCGGCGATCGCCCGCACCGCGGGGTGCTCGATGTCGACGATGTCGCCCTCCACCCGGTCGCGCTCGGGCCGCGACGGCGAGCCCAGCGGCGAGTAGCCGATCGGCTGGATGCGGTGGTCGAGGCAGAAGCGGAACAGCTCCGGCTGCTGGAAGCAGGGGTGCAGCTCCATCTCGTTCAGCTGCGGGGCGATGCGGACGTCGGCGAGGATCCGCTCGAGCTTGGGGATCGTGACGTTGGAGGTGCCGAGGTGCCGGACGAGGCCCCGGTCGACCAGGCCCTCGAGCGCTCGCCAGGTCTCGAGGAACGCCTCGTGGACGTACGGGCGGGCGTGCGGATCGCGCGCGTCGGTCTCGGCGTGCGGCGGGTGGTGGTTCGGGAAGGGCCAGTGCACGAAGACGGCGTCGAGCACGTCGAGGCCGAGGTCGGCGAGCGAGCGCTCGACGGAGGCGACGGCCGCCGCGGGCTCGTGCGCGTCGTTCCAGATCTTCGACATGACGAAGAGCTCGTCGCGGTCGACTCCGGAGTCGGCGATCGCCCGGCCGACGCGCGGCTCGTTGCCGTAGACGGTGGCGCAGTCGAGGAGGCGGAAGCCGGCGCGGAGGGAGTGCTCGACCGCGAGGCCGACGGTCTCGGCGTCGTAGCGGTCGGAGCCGAACGTGCCGGCGCCGATCGCGGGGATGCGGCTGCCGCTCGCGAGGACGCGGTGGCTCGGCGGAGTGGGGGCCATGCGGATCCTCCTGGTGCGGCGGCGGGGGCGAAAGGTTGCGCTTCACGGTAGGCGGGGAAGGATGGTGGCGTCAACGATGCCGTGGACTGGGGTGCGTAACGTTTCGTGCGGTGGGTGCTTTCGTCCTCCGTCCCTGCCCCGCCTCCCTCGAGAGTCCAGTAGTCGTCGCACTCGAGAGCGACTGCGACGACTACTGGACTCTCGAGCCGCGCGCTCGGCTCGCTCGCGCGAGAACGCAGGAGTCGTCGCACTCGAGGTCGACTGCGACGACTCCTGGACTGTCGAGAAGAGCCCCGCCCCTCCGCTCACACCAGCCGGCGCGACTCCTCCGTGACCACGCGGAACCAGCGCGCGCCGTAGCCGTCGAGGGGCACCGACACGGCGCCGTCCTCGTCGAGCGGGAGCGACTCGCCGCCGAGGGAGTCGACCAGCCGCGCCCCGGCGGGGGTGTCGGGGAGCGTCAGGTGCGCCGTGCGCGGGTTCGACGCCAGATTGTGCACCGCGACGGTCGTGCCGGTCGACGCGGACATCCGGTGCGCGAGCACGCTCGGCTCGTCGCAGGGGAGGTGCGTGTACTCGCCCCAGCCGATCTCCGGCGACCGCCGGTACAGCCAGGCGAGGCCCTTCACGTGGGCCAGGAGGGAGTCCGGATCCTGGAGCTGCGCGGCCGCATTCACGTGCTCGGGTCCGAAGCCGCCGCCGGGAGGGGTGGCGATCAGGTCGGAGGCGTCGGCGCGCGAGAACCCGCCGTTGGCGGCGCTGCTCCACTGCATCGGGGTCCGCACGGCGCTGCGGCCCGGGATGTCGGCGTTCTCGCCCATCCCGATCTCCTCGCCGTAGTAGAGCACCGGGGTCCCGGGCAGCGAGAAGACCAGGCTGTGGACCAGGCGGACGCGGCGCGGGTCGCCGTCGACCATCGGCGGGAGGCGGCGGACGATGCCGCGCCCGTGGATCCGCTGCGACTGCTCCGGAGCGAACGCCGCGAAGACCTCGTCGCGCTCGTCGTCGCTCAGCTGGTCGAGGGTGAGCTCGTCGTGGTTGCGCGCGAAGTTCGCCCACTGGCTGCCGACGGAGATCTCGGGGCGGCTCGCGAGCGCCTCGACGAGCGGCGCCGCCTCCTCCCGGGCCAGCGCGAGGTAGAGGCGCTGGTTGCCGATGAAGTCGAACTGCATCGACAGCTCGTCCGCGTCCTCGCCGCCGAAGAAGCCGAGCTGCTCCTCGCGGGTCACGTTGACCTCGCCCAGCAGCATCGCCTCGCCGGAGCGCCGCGAGACGAAGCGGCGCAGCAGGCGCAGCCACTCGTGCTCGTCGCGGGCGCCGGGCTCGATCAGGTACGGCACCGCGTCGACCCGGAAGCCGTCGACGCCCAGCTGCAGCCAGAACCCGATGAGCTTCGCGATCTCGTCGCGCACGGCCGGGTTCTCGGTGTTGAGGTCGGGCTGGTGCCGGTAGAAGTGGTGCAGGTAGTACTGGCCCGCCTCCTCGTCACGGAACCAGACGCCGTCCTCCGCGTCCGGGAACACGTTCGCGGGCTGATCGGCGGGCGGCTCGTCGCGCCAGACGTAGTAGTCGCGGTACGGGCTGTCGGGGGAGGAACGGGCGGCCTGGAACCAGGGGTGCTGGTCCGAGGTGTGGTTGACGACGAGGTCGACGATCACGCGCATCCCGCGGTCGTGGGCGGTCCGGATCACCTCGACGACGTCGCCGTGGTGCCCGAAGCGCTCATCCACTCCGTAGAAGTCGCTGATGTCGTAGCCGTTGTCGCGGCCGGGGGACCGGTAGAACGGCGCGAGCCAGAGGCAGCTGACGCCGAGCTCGGCCAGGTAGTCGATCCGGTGGACGAGGCCCTCGAGGTCGCCGACGCCGTCGTCGTCCCAGTCCATGAACGTCTTCACGTCGAGGTTGTAGAAGACGGCGGTGCGCCACCACAGGTCGCTCGTGTCGGTGACCCTCATGCGCGGGGCTCCGGGCGGGAGGAGGCGGAGGGTGCGGGGGTGAGTGGCGCGGGCGCGGTTGTGAGCGTGCGGGTGGCGGCGGTGCGGGTGGCGGCGTGCGGGTG
>NZ_PSWH01000054.1:0-13958 GCF_002932105.1 Rathayibacter sp. AY1C1
TTGCAGGGCAGTGGTCACGGCCTCGATGGCGGCCGCAGTGACGGTCGCGTCCAGTAGCTCCTCCGCGCGGCCGCGGAGGACGCTCGAGAAGCTGCCGTCGCGGTGCGGGGACAACGGCGGCCGAGCGGCGCCGGTGCGGGGGTTGCAGAGCATCCCGTGATCCAGCGTGCGGTAGTTCGCGCGAGCGGCGATCGCCAACCGAGCCACCAACTCGGCCGGAGCACCCTCGGCGAGTGCGATCCACAGGTGCCGTCCACCGGTTCCGGAAGACTGGCACACGAGATGAGCGACCTGGTGCACGTCCAGAACGGCGGAGAGAGCGTCGCAGTCATCCGCAGCCTGCTCCATGAGATCCGCGTCAATGCCCTGCGAGTCTTTGCCGTCGAAGTCGAAGCAGAGCAGCCGGAACGCTCCGGCGTCATCTGCGAGGTAGATCGCCCACGGGGCGCTTGGGGCGACGGCAGAGACCTGGAACGCCGTGGGATACGCATTTTCGTCCAAGCGTCCGTAAGCATCCCGTCGCATCGTCCGGACGGTGTTACGCGGGTTCAACCGACGCGTCAGCGCCCACGCGTCGCCGCCGAGCATCGAGGAACCGCTCCGGCGCGCCGAGAGATCCATCGTTGAATCTGTCAGCCCGTCGTGTAATCTTTCGGGCATAGAGAAGCCTCCCCTGAGGGTGGTGACTTGATTAGCTCGAACCCCGGGAGCCTGGCAGCAATGGGGGAGCGGGCTACGAAACTTGGTGAGGCCCGCTTCGGCGGGCCTCCTTCGTTTAAGCGGCGGTGATGTGCGCCTCCTGGTCGATGTCGAACGTCGGTGCCAGCACGGGCAGGCGCCCGGTGGAGTCGCGGAGCTGCTGCGCCAGAAGCTCGAAGTACAGCGAGCGGGAGACGCCCGACGCCTTTGCCGCACCATCGAAGTCGTCCCTGAGCACAGGCGGCATCTGAACCTCGACGGGCACGGTGACGGCGCCGTTGCGCGCGCGTCGCTTCTGCTTGATCGGAGCCATGCCTACAGCGTGGTGATTTAACCCCGGCATTGTGTGCGCCACGCCGGGCGTCGACGGGATCAATCCCGGGACTACGAGCAACTGCTGCCGGTGCACTGGCGCGGTAACCCGACCCAGGCCGTGGCTGTCTTCAGCCCACGACTCTCGCAGGTGCCATCGAAGGGTCATGCCGGAACTGTACCAAATATGGTTCATTGCGCTTACCCATTCAGGTAGCGGCGCGATGGCTCCTCAACGGCCATCGAAGCCATTCGCAGACCACAGCGTCGAATGCGTCCGGCGCCACGTTGTACTCCCATGCATGTGCAGCCGGCGGAAGCAGGGCCAGCTCGCTTCGCTCGTCGTTCACGCCCACGAAGGCTCGGGACAACGAGGCGGGCACCTCTCGATCTCCGTCCGAGTGGATGAGGAGGCTCGGGACGGTGAGGCGCGGTTCTCGGGTCCAGTCCAGGGCGTCGAAGTCGATGGGTCGGGGGAGTCCGACGAGGATACTGAGCGGGCGAGTCGAGAGCGCGAACGTTCCGAGCGCACCGACTACTGATGGCAGGTGAGCACGGCGTGCTCCCGCGCGGATGACCTGCCGCCAGTCGGTAGCCGGGGCGATCAGGACAAGGGCTGCGATGACGTCACGATGTCGGGATCTTTCGGTCAGCTGAAGAGCAATGCCACCACCGAGCGACCAGCCGAACAGCACGACGCTTCGCGCTCCGTGCGCCACGGCGAAGCTGATCGCAGCATCCACGTCCTCCCACTCGGCTTCGCCGAGGGTTGACGCTCCGTTACTCGTCGGTGGCGCTTCTCCATCACCGCGGAACGAAGGAACGAGCGATGTGTATCCGAGCTTGCGTGCCGCGGGGACGGAGCGCAGCGCGGTGATGCGTGTGGTGCGGATGCCGTGCACATGGATCGCCCAGGTCGCTTCCTCCTCGCCGCCGGTCGACGGGAAGTGCCATGCCGGACAGGGACCTGCTGGTGAGTCGATGTGGATCTCGCGCGCGTTCGGGTCGATGTCCTCGGGACGCGCGAAGACGTGTCCGGTCCATCGGCCTTCGTGAGCGGTGGAGAGATCGCCTCCGCTGACTCGAAGGATTTCCCGGCGCACGGTCCGACCTAGCGGGTCGTGGTGCAGGATCCGGCCGACGAGTGCATGGCCCCGATCGGAGTCGAACCAGAAGCCGTACTTGCCGTCGTGAAGGGTTTCGGGCGTGGCGTCGAGGGTGAGGGTATCCGGGGTCGATGCGATGACCCGCATGGTTCTCTTGCGCCCCGGCATCACGACTCGCCGTCCCAGCACGACACCAACTCCGGCCAGCAGAGAGAGCGCCCCTATCGCGGTTCCGACCGCTCCTAGGGCAGTTCTCGCGCTGCCACGTCGTGCGCTCATCAGGTCCAGGCCTTCGTGGTCGCAGGGGAGGGGAGCTGTTCCATCACGATGGCCTCGGCCTCTGCCACGTGGCGAGCGTCCGCGACGGTCAGGCGGCCGCGATGGGCGTTCTCGAAGTCGCGCAGGGCGATCACGAGGTCGTACACGACAGCGATCGCAGATTCGTCTTGAGTGCCGTGTGACCCGTTCGTGGGCGGCATCACTGCGAGCCGGGTGGCGAGCCGGCGGAGTCGCCGCGCATGTCGGCCGAGTCGCGCCTCTCGCATGGCCTTCTGCAGAGTGAAGGAGGCGATTCCGGTGACGATCAGGATGACGCCGCAGTAGAACAGGGAGTCGAACGCGTTTCGTAGGAGGATGCGGAAGCCCAGATCGGTGACCTCGAAGTGGTCGAGAGCCAAGACGACGATCTCGTCGATGCACGCGAGGATGACGAGACTGCTGCCGGCGACGAAGAAGCCGTAGGAGCGCGCCTGTCTGCGGCGGAGACCCAACAGGAGCATCGTCGAGATGGCCAGGATTGCCGTCATGTAGATGCTGGCGTAGAGCCAGGTGCTGGTCTGAGTGATGTGCTCGGTGATGAAGGTCTCCGAGGTGGGTTCCTTGTCGGTGATGAACAGGAACGGCACCGCGAAGGATACGAGCATGGCGACGAGGATGAGCTTCCTGGTCCAGAATCGCGGGGTGCTGCGGGACTGAAGGAGGGCGGCGCGCATGACCAGCCAGAAGGCGGTGGTCGCAAGGAGATTCTGGGCGAGGTTGATGTAGTTCTCACCACCGATGAACCGATCCAGCCCGGGGTGGACTCGGGTGAGTAGCGCTAGGGAGCCGACTCCGCTGGCGAGCCAGGACAGCCGGCTTGAGGGCTGGGAGACAGCGGCGGGGATCCGGGCGACGAAGACGACGGCGAGAATCACCAGAGCGATCAGTGCCAGAGCCTGCATCTACCCGAAGACCTCCTCGTCCTCCCGGAAGCGAGGACGCAGGAGCGAGCGGGAGAGAAGGTGTGCTAGGTGCTCTGCTTCTCCTTCGAGGATGCGCCGGTCGCCGTCGGCGTTCTCGAGGTCCTCCGAGCCGCCGGTTTCCAGGAGGCGGCCGCGCACGAGTCCGTTCGTTCCCCGGTACGACGCGAGGGAGGAGTCGTCTCCCAGGACGTTGCAGCCGGGGTGGCGAAGGACGATGTGAGCGAGTTCGTGCAGGATGCAGTGCATCTGGTAGAGCCGCGTATCAGTCGAGCGGTAGAGGATCTGAGCCTCGTGGGGGAAGTCGACCCAGAGGGCTGTGAGCGTCTCCCAGTCCGTGTCGTCGATGGCGTCGACGTGGATCGGCTTACCGTGCAGGTCGGCGACGTGCTCGAGGAGGGCGTCCAGGGTTTGGTCGTCCTCGAATCGGTGCTGCTCGAATGCGTGCGCTGTGCGCGCCTCGACGTCGGCGTGCTCGAACCACAGGGCGTCGTTGCTCTGGGTGGCGCTCATGGGGTGGTGCCCTCCTTCGGAGTTCGCTCGATCGAGAGAATCGCCTTGGTGACGGCGGCGAGTTGCTTGGCGTTCATGCCACCCAGCGCTCGGGCGCTGATGGAGGTTGCACCGGTCGCGAGCAGTGCCCGGTGGAAGCGGATCTCGGCTTCGATGAGCTCGCTGGCTTCGTCTTCACGCCTCGCGGTTAGGTACTCGTAGCTGACACCGAAAAACTCGCTGAGACCGACGAGCAGATCGACCGGCAGCCGAGTGGAGCCCTCCAGCCCGAGCATCTCGTCCCACTCTTCCGGGTCGAAGCTGATGTCACGGCCGTGGAGCGATTGAACGAAGGCATCTAGGGTGAAGACCGGAGCATCGGCGCTAGTCGGCCCTTCGGCGAGGAACTTCAGTCTCCGAGCGAACTCCCTGCCGTCGATGCGCTCAGCAGCGAGCTCTGCTCCGCCATCCTCCGCTGTCGGGGAAGAGGCGAGCTGCAGCACCTCGTACGGCTCGACTCCGAAGGCTCCGGCGAGCTTCTCGATGTCGTTGGTGGTGAACGGCGCTTCGCCGCGGAGGCGGATGTAGAAATAGTTCGCCGAGATGCCCGCAGCGCGGATGAGCTCGGTGTTGGTCAGCCGCGCACGATCGCGGAGCGTCTCGACCGCGCGGACCACGCGTCGCGAGAAGTCCGTCGGTCCCGGCGCTGGTCGTCTAGCCACGCATGGAATGTACCAAAGATGATATAAGCCTATTTCGGTAACTCACTCAGGTTGCAGTAGCTCTCCTCCACCGGACCGTTCGCGCAATCGGAGGACGAAAACAAACCCGGCGACCCGCTGCCCTACACGCCCCCGCCGCCCCACTTCTTCGAACCCGAACAGCCCACTTGACCTTCGCACCACACACGGCCGGGACCGCGCCCTTGCGCAGTCCCGGCCGTTCGCTGCTCCGGCCCTTACCTCGACGCCTTCGCTCTGAGTTGGTGCGTCCTGCGCGGGCGCAAGCGCAAGCGCAAGGCCAGTAGCTAGAGCCCTGCAGCGGTTTCGGCGTGGACCACGGCAGATTGATGGTCACGGTGACGTATCGGTCTTCCTGGGGCGTGTGCCGCCCGTTCTTCTAGTGCAAGGTGTGCGTAGTGACGAGCTCAAGAGCGCTCGTCCTTTGCATCTGGACGGCACCGCAGCGCGCCGACAGCGGCCTTACGTGAATGTTTCTCAGGAAAATGCGAGTCGACCTCGTGGGTTGGTCATCGCAACGACGAAGGGTGCACCAATGAAAACGAAGCGTTCACATGTTGGGTTGTCTCGGCGACTCAAAAACTGGATGCCCATGGGCCTATCGCTTTTGCTGGTGTCGCCGATCATGCTGGTCGCCTCGCCCGTTGAGGCAGCTAACGCCGCTACGCCCTCAACAACAGCGGTCGCCGTTCTGACCACCAGCGATAAGCCAGACGGATCTGACGGCTGGGCTCAGCTGCCAGCCGGCGGGAAGGTGTGGATAGCAGCGGACTGCCGCACTTCTCTTGTCGCCGCCGGTGTTCCAGTGCAGGTTATGGACTGGACCGCGCTAAATGCCGTGCCAGACAAGACACCGGTGACTTGCGCCGCGCTGACCCCGAAGACCGACGCGGCAATCGCCATTCTGACCACAGCGGACAAGCCTGCCGGAAGTGACGGGTGGGCGCAGATGCCGACAGGCGGGAAGGTGTGGATCGACGCAACGTGCCGCACTGCGCTAGCCGCAGCGGGCGTCCCCGTGAAGGTGCAGCAGTGGTCGGAGATCGCCGCCCTGGCCGACAGTGCCGCCGAGACATGCACCGAACTGACACCGCCCGGGAAGCCGGGCGCAACGTCTACCCCGACCGGGGTTGCCGTCGCGTTTCTAACCACCGCCGACAAACCTGCCGGTAGCGACGGATGGGCTGAGCTTCGTTCGGGTGCCACGATGTGGGTCGATGCGTCGTGCCAGACAAGTCTCGTCGCTGCTGGCGTACCGGTAAAGGTGGTCGACTGGAGCGTTATTTCGGCCAAGCCGGTAGTGCCCGCCGCTGCATGTTCCACTGTTACTCCAACCACACAACAAGCTCAAGTGAACGCAACAATCGCCGCCGTTTCGTCGGTCCCCGTGGTGAACGGTGCCACGGCTGCTTCGACCGTGCTTCTGGACAACGGGACAACGGTCTCAAGCGAAGCGGGGACAACGACGGTGGTGCCTGCTAATAGCTCCGCCCCTATAAACGTCACTACCCCAGATGGGAATTCGACTGGACTTACACTTCCTGCTGCCGGAATCTCCTCCACAGTCGTCAGTGGCACGAGCGTATTCCCGGCAGTCGCGGGTGTCGCTGTGCAACCCGTCAAGGCTTCCCTTGGAAGTGGGGTCAGAACGATATTCACCATCCCCAACGCCGCGGCTACGAACACCTTCACGATCCACTTCAGCTTGAAGGCAGGTCAAACGCTCGCTACTCAGGCGGACGGGTCGGTAGCCGTTGTGGCAGCTGACGGGACTTCCACGGCAGGCCTGGCCGCACCCTGGGCACGCGACGCTAACGGCAACTCCCTGGTGACCCTGTACACGATCTCCGGGTCCGCCGTAACCCAGGTCGTTGACACGACGACCGCAACGGCGTTCCCCGTCGTCGCGGACCCGTGGTACCAGCCCTGGACCTGGAAAGTGGTCAAGGATGCGAAGAATTGGTGGGACAGCCACCCATTTGCTCAAGGATGCGCGAAAGGCGCTCCTCTCGGTGCGGCAATACCTGGTCCGGCACCCGCCAAGGTGATTGGCGCAGCTGTCCTTTGCCTTGAGGGCGGGATCATCTACCTCGCTATCAGCGACATGAACGCCAGCCCAGCACACAACCCCGCACCAGCACCAGCACCTGCACCTGCACCAGCACCAGCACCAGCACCAGCACCAGCACCTGCACCTGCACCTGCACCTGGAGGTGGTGGCCCGACCGTAACCCTGTATAAGGGCGCCGCGGTGCGTACGAGTTCCTGCTCGTCGGCGTCCTGCGCGATGATGGCCGTCAGTACGAGCGGAATCGGACGGTCTGCGACTGTCAGATGTTATGACAATTCCGGCCTTTTTCATTCCTTCTCAACATCGACCGGTAACTTCACAAGCTGCTACTACGGATACCCAGGACGAAGCGTATACGTCGTAGTAAACGGCATCAGATCGAACACCTTGACGTGGTAAGCCCTATTTGAGCGATAGGCAGCATCTTAACTATCGAACGAAATGACCCGAGGCTTTAAGCCTCCTCTAAGATGACCAGAAAGGGACCGGGATTGCGGGGGAGCGCAGCCCCGGTCCTTGGTCGTCTCCTCTTCCGACCGCTACTGGCCGCGATCCCACGGTCGCGTGTACGTCCGCCGGACAACGATGCAGCGCCACCGCCATCGCCGCGGCTCGGGGTCGAACGCGGTGAGCGCTTTTGCGCGCGGGCCAGACCTGGTTCACTCATCAGCTCTCCCCTTCACTTTGCTCAATCACCGATCGCGGCCGTCGTCGTGTCGACGGTCCGGCTGCAACGTCGCCGCCGGCTACGGCAGCCGGTTCGGCACGACACTGCCCGCCGTCCAGCCGCGCTCGTCCTGCATACGCGCCTTCATCTGCTGCTGCTCCGGCATGAGCGTCGCCGCCGCCCGGCCCGGTTCGGCCGTGGCCGACACCGCCGGCGTGCCGCGGTGACAATCGCGCAGACTGCTGCAACTCGCTTCTCGACGCTCGCTTCGAGGAGTCGACGGGCCTCGATGAAGCTCGGGGGTTTGGTGTCAGCAAACTGACATAATCTCGATTATGAGAAGCGGCATTGGGAAGCGCCCGGGGGGGGCGCGCAAGCCCTGTACCGCCCTCGACGGGCTTGCGTACCGTCGCTGACGACCCGCACCACTCCTCGAGGCACCGGACCGGTGCAGAACAGGTGACAGCACATGACTCGCGAGCAGAACATCGCCTCCCAGCAGGCCTTCGGCGAGGCGGTCAACGCCGGCGACTTCGCCGCGTTCGACGCACTCGTCGCGCCCGACTCGGTCGATCACGACCCGGCACCCGGCCAGGCACCCGGCCCGGAGGGATACGCCGCGTTCTTCGGCGACCTGCGGACCGCGTTCCCCGACATGGCACTCGAGGTCGAGAAGCTCGTCGCGGACGACGACAGCGTCGCGTTCGCCTACACACTGACCGGCACGCAGACCGGTGTGTTCCAGGGCCACGCGCCGACGGGCAAGTCCGTGAAGATCCGCGGCATGCAGATCAGCACCTTCGTCGACGGCAAGCTCGCCGAGCGCTGGGGAAGCAGCGACGAGCTCGGCATCCTCACGCAGCTCGGCCTCGCACCCGGCGCCTAGCCGGCGGGACTCCGGCGGGTTCCGAGGCTCGTGTGCAACCACACCTCGGAGCCCGTCGAGCGGAGTCCGTGCGAGTAAACTGACATAACGTCGGTTATCGGATAAGCGTCGTGGGTCCACGCGCGACCTTGAGGACGCTTTGAACGTCTTCCATTGCCTTCACTCATCGGGCTGTCGGAGCGCTTCGAAAGTCGATGAGATCCAGCATACGATCGAGATCATCGCCGAGATTGCAGGTGAAAATTGGCTAGTGGTGAGCAAGTCGGTTTCGCAGACGCCTGAGGATTTCGAGATCCCCGTAGATCCGGCTCCGCAACGCGTCCGCGGACTCGTTGATTGATAGCGATAATTAGTGCTCGACACCTGTGACTGCACGAGCAACAAGCCGCCCCGGATTCCAAATTTGGCAGCAGCAACGACGCAATTGACGCCACCTCAAACTACTGGTGCGCGCTGGTCACCCGCGGACGCGCCGACTTTCGCTTGCACGCAATCTTGAGTGCTGAACAAGTATCACCAGCGGTAGTTTTTCCAGTGACCTTTAACGTAGTCGTTGCCGTTCCGATAGTAGGGCTCGTAATACGAAAATATGTACGAATCCTTCCGCCCGTCCCGATCGAGTGATCCGCGCTTCTTGTCGGCTGCATTCGAAGACCGACCGGTTGATGGCCCGGGCCCGCTCGACGACGTTGTCGCTAGGTCGACTATTACCGCGGCAGCGAATATTGCCCCTAAGCCGACCCACCACATCGCCCCTATTCCACGAGGACGGCCGAACGGGTACTCCGCGTGCCTAATACGTGTTGCATACATTGCACTTACTCCCGCCGCGAAGCCAAGTAAAACTAAAGCAATGAAAGCAACGCCAATGGGGATCAGAGCGAAGGGATCAGTCTGGAATGCGTAGGGAATCATTAGCTGTGCGTTCTGAAAAAACACCGGAAGCGCCAAACAAAGTAGACCGCCCGTGAATAGGGTAACTAGTGCACTCAATATTATTTTCAATCGATATGCGCGGATGACGCCGCTACGACTTGGAGTGGCACGACCCGCCAAACTCAGTACATGACTGAATGCACGACCGTTCCAATAACCAATCGATGTGCTGTCTGTAGCTCCTGAATACCAACCTCGGCGCATCGCGAAACCTTCCATTTTCGGGTGGCTAGGCCTGCCACCAAGGCACATCTAAGCAGATCTGAGGAGTACCTTGTCGACGCCCGCGGAGCAACACGTGTAAGCCGTGCAGCGGTGGGTGCGTTGCAAATCCCCGCTCGAGGGCACCTCGCTAGGGCCTTCCCGCTCCCCCGCACCTGATGCCGCAAGACCAACCCGCTGCCGATCGCTCAAAGAGCCGCAAGTCGGAGTTCGAGGTCGCCTCTCTCAACGATTTCTTATTCTTGTTGAGCTGATGCGCTGTTGGCCGGTGGCCTCTGGTCGCTCGCTCGCTTCAGGCATCCAACCCGATCACATAAAACGATAGGCGCAAAAGTGCACGGAGTGGACGCCATAACGACGTCCACTCCGTGAACACGCTTAGCCGACCTTAGTAGTTGCTCGATCCGCGTTATTGCGCAGAGCCGAATCCGGAGTTCGCGTCGAAAGTGTCGCCGCGAGGGCTGTGCGCATCCCCTTCTCCGTTGCCTTGACCGTGATCTTGGCAGTTGACGTCCCGCCAGCCGCGAGTGTGCTCGTGCTGAAGGTTACCGTTTGGCCGACCTGCGTAGGCTTGCCGCTTGTGGAAACCACGGTCACTCCTGCTGGCAGGACGATTGTCGTGACGATGCTCTTGGCGGCAGCACGCCCGGCGTTCGCCGTGGTGATTGTGTAGGTAAAATCCTTCCCTAAGGTAGCCGAAGATGGCGCAGCGATCTCGACTTTCAAATCCGCTTTTGTTGCAGATTTTGCGGATACTACAATCGAATTTGCCTGCTGAACAGATCCAGCGGCGTTAGTTGCTTGCACGACGAACGCGTAAGTACCCGCCTGCGTCGGCGTACCGGCGAGGACTCCTGCCGTGCTTAGAGTCAGACCCGGAGGCAGAGTTCCTGAAAGCAGGGACAATCCCGGCGCCGGAAGGCCGGTCAACGTATACGCGAACGAGTAGGGCGATCCGACAATGCCGGCGGCGGGGATCCCGCTGACGGTTGGAGCGGTTGCGGCGGGCGCAAGAGTCGCAGTCGTCGTGATTTCGTCGCCTACGATTGGCTCGCTGGAGACTGGTCGGACTCCGAAGACGTACTCGGTGCCTGCGAGGAGATCACCAACTCGCCCGTCGCGTGCATCGGGCGCAAAGCGGCCGATTTCTACTCCGTCGACCGAAATTGACCAGTACCCGGTCGGTTCAACTTCCGCATCCCATACGACGGTGGCCTCATCGGCGGCGACCGCGACCGAAATACTCTGCGCCGGTTCGGGCAGCACTGGCTTACCGGTGTCGGTACCGATGTGGACGGGCACCGCGTGCGTCCCAATTCCTCCGTCTTCATCCGTTACCCGCACCTGGATGAAGTAATCACCAGTAGTGGGGTAGGCGTACTCGACGGCAGATGCCCCGCCGAGAATCTCAAACACTCCATCCCCGTCGAAGTCCCAGTCGAAGGTCGCGATGGGCGAGCTCACTCCGTAGGAAGTCGATGCGTCAAAGTAGACGGGCGTTCCGGTATCTGCGAAGTACTCGTTCAACCCCAGTTGTGCCACTGGTCGTTCGGTGATTGTGATCAGCGCCTCTTCGAGAGCGGTACCGGCGTCGCCCGAGTTAATGATGACCTCGCCGGACGTCGCCGTTGCCAATTCCTCGTACTCAGCAGCATTGTATTCCGAGACGACGGGATACACGTTCACGGGGTCGATTTCGAGGCTACGCGCCGCGACCGACTCCACGGTAGATCCGTCGACCAGGTCAGGGTTGTGGAAGCCAGCGTCGGTCAGGATCACGGCTGCCTTCGTCGCGCCGGGACGCCAATCAAGCCCATCGAAACCTGTCATCAATGCGTGCAGAGCAGCTTCGGGTGTATCCCCTCCGCCGCCGACACTGATTCCGTCGAGCTTGGACTGAAATTCAGTAGTGTCTTCCTGCAGACCAGTTAGAACGCGTGCGGTAAATTCATCGCCAGCATCGCGGTATTCCACCAGCGCAACTCGTCCATTAACAGCTGCAATCGAGGCCGACATCGACCCTGCGAACTGCTTCGCTTGATCAATCTGCCCGCTCATGGACCCCGTTGAGTCGATGAGGAACACGACGTCGAGGCCTGTGCGTCCTGCACGAACGGGGACGAAGACCGTGTCGAGTTCGTCGCTAGAGCCGAGTCGCACGGCAAGTTTTTCGACGGCCTCAAGCACACCGTCGTCGATGGCTCCACCGACGTCGCTGTAGACGTGACCGGAGACGGTGAACGGGTTCTTCGAGGACCCGCAGACAAAGTCGTCATCGTTGCACCAAAGACCGGTTGACGTTGACCACGATGCAGGAACATAGGGCACTCTTGCGCCTAGCGACCCATTGTCGGTATTGCAATCCGGGACCGTTCGTCGCCACGTTGACTTTTCGCGCTCACCGTCGCAGAAGGGCGCAACGTACTCAGGGACCCAGGCTCCCTCGTCCCGGTGCCACTCGCTCTCTCCCTCCGGCAGGTAGAGCTTAGGGTCACCAAAGAGAGCATTGAACACGACGTGGTCGCGTTCTGCGTCCGTTAGTCTCTCGTTGTAGGTTTCACCGACCACCTGCGCACCCTGCGAGTAGCCGCCGAGGATGAACAGCGTCTCGTCTCCGCAAAGAGCGATACGTGCACGTATGTACTTCGTCAGCTCATCAACGCCTTCGTTGACGCTGTTGCCGTACGTCAATGCACCGCCACTGGTAATGAACGCTCCGCCAGAGTTAATCGGGTGACTTCCACCAACCGGTACGGCCGGATACTGATCTCCCTCGATCTCTTCGGTACCGAGCTCGTAGTACGAGACGGAGTCAACGCGACGCTGAATCTCGGCCCGGAACCGCTCCGCCTCTCGGCCTGATTCGGCAACCGTCTGCCCGGATCCGCGAGCGAAGACGGCGTCGACGGTCGCGCATCCGGCATCAACTGCACTCGCGGCGGCCGGAGAGGCTCCTAGTCCGATCAAGGTAGCCGCGATACTCGCGACCAAAAGGACCGCCGGCACCTTCTTCCGCCTATGTGGGGCATCGCTTCGTTCGACCACTGTCGCATCCTTTCGTAGCATTTCGAAGAAGGCCGACGATCGCCGGCCTGAGGTTAAGGCAGTCGACGTACGCGCAGAATGGCTTCTACGGACCCGTCCCCTCCAGCCCGGAGCGTGAACGCCGCGGTGAAACCGTCGACGGAGCCTTGCGCGCTACACAGATCACCTGCGCCCTCTTCCGGATCGAGGCACTTGGAGTCCGCACGAATGTCTTGCGCACCTCCGGCTGCAAGTAGCGCGGCCAGCATTTCAACGTCAGAACGGTCCACCGCTTCCCAGACGCGTTCAATTGACGGACATGGCGAGGTGACAAGACGACACAGCAGGCGTGGTGACTCGACCGTCTCGGACTGCAACTCCCAGCCTGGTGGGGTTCTAAACTTGTCTGCGGCAGCAGTGATGGCGCCGGACGAACCTGGAACACTTACGGCCAGCAGGGCAGCGGCGAGGACAAGCACGACGGTCAAGATGATGACGTAGTGTCGACCCACACGAATCTCCAACACTGCCGGACGTCACCTCTGAACTTGGTTGATTAGACCCCACCGCTTACCTCCAGCGCTATCCCAATTTTGAGGACAACAGCTGCGCCAGCCGCTTTGAGCGAAGGCGAAACGGCGGCCTCGATTGGGATCGCCCGACGTAGCTCCGCGGTTGGTGGGGACCCGCCCGGGGATCCAATGCGCTTGTCGGGTGCGACGGCGCTCTCGATGACACGCGTGCTAACCACCCGAGCATGGTGACGGCTAGGCGATACTGCCTATACCTGACCTTTCGTTCCCCGGCGACGCGGTCCCTGCGCTGAGGAGCGCACCACCGGGGTGATTGTGCGCCCGGCGGGCCATGCCGTCCGGCGGGTTCGTGTAGGGCAGCGGTTCGCAGGGCTTGTTCTGGGTCGGCCGCGAAGCCGGTCGGTAACTTCGCGGACCCGCGGGACAACTGGTTCTGCGTCTGCGGCTGAGGCTCCAATCGGGAAGGCAACGAGGGCGAACGGAAGCACCGTTCGGTACTCCCGTCCACCCGTTTCACCAGCCCGGCTAGCGGGTGAGGTCTCCGCGGTCGACGCCCTGCCCCTGGCCGCGACCGCGGCGCGTCTGCGGCACGCTGCTCATAGGCGCTTTCGATCTGACGGCGGCGCTGGGCGGCGTGGCGTGTGCGGTGTCCGCGCTCATCCGTGCCTCGATGACGTGCGGAGGCACCCCCTTGGCCTCCATCGCCCGGATGGTCGACTGACGCCGCTCGGCGCTGTCGTAGGCAACTTCGCCGGCCTCCCGTGCCGCTGATGCGCGGGGATCGGTCGCCGGGGATGTGGAGTCGGCCGACGCTCCGTTGGTGCTCTGAGCGGCGTCCTGACGATCGGCGGGCACATTGTCGCGAAAGAGCTGCGCTTGAGCGCGTGCGTCGACGGCGAGCTCGCGCAGCTCGTCGGGAGTCGCGTCAGCGGTGCCGCCGGGCAGGGGAAGTCGGAGCTGGACCTGGCGAAAGAATGGGCCGCGAACTCCGCACCGGAGCACTACCACCGCCACGACGACAACCGCCTCACC
>NZ_PSWH01000055.1:0-13818 GCF_002932105.1 Rathayibacter sp. AY1C1
GGCTCGCCGCGGTGCGCGCACCGCGGCGAGCGCGGGGAGGGCGCGTGCGCGCACCGCGGCGAGCCCGCGCTCGAGGTCGCGGAGGACGGCGTCGTATTCCCCGAGCACGCTGCAGACCCTGCTGCGCCTCGTCCCCTTCGTCGGCGACTCCCTGCCCCGGCTGGTCGGCGGCATCGCGGTCGCGCTCGTGGCGAGCCTGGTGTCGCTGGTCATCCCGATCGTCCTGCAGCAGCTCGTCGACGGGCCGCTGGGGGACGGAGCGGCCTCCGCCGGCTCCGGCGACCTCGGGCCGCTGATCGGCCCGGTCGCCGTCATCCTCGTGCTCGGCGTCGTCGAGGCCGGTGCCATCGCGCTGCGCCGCCGGATGGTCCTCACCCCCAGCACGCGGATCGAGGCGCGCATGCGCTCGGCGCTCTACAGCCGCCTGCAGGACCTCCCCGTCTCGTTCCACGACCGCTGGCAGAGCGGGCAGCTCCTGTCGCGGGCGATGAGCGACCTCAGCCTCATCCGCCGCTGGATAGCCTTCGGCTTCGTCCTGCTCGTGGTCAACGCGCTGACGATCGTCGTCGGCTTCGGCGTCCTCGTCTACTGGAACCCGATCCTCGGCGTGCTCTTCGTCGTGTGCTCGATCCCGGTCTGGATCTACGGGTTCGCGTTCGAGAAGCGCTACTCGAGCATCGCGCGCCGCAGCCAGGACCAGGCGGGCGACCTCGCCACGACCGTCGAGCAGTCGGTGCACGGCATCCGCGTCCTGAAGGCCTTCGGCCGCCACCAGCACGCGCTGGAGAACTTCGCCGGCCAGGCCGAGAAGCTCCGCGGCACCGAGATCGACAAAGCCCGTGCCATCGCCGGGATCTGGCTCGTCCTCCTGCTGGTGCCGGACATCGCGTTCGCGCTCTGCCTGCTCGGCGGGGTCTGGCTCGCCGCGGCCGGCCAGCTGAGCGTCGGCGAGCTGTTCGCCTTCTTCGCCACCGCGACCGTGCTGCGCTGGCCGGTGGAGTCGATCGGCTTCCTCCTCTCGATGACCTTCGACACCCGCACGGCGGTCGACCGCTACATCGAGGTGATGGACAGCCGGAACACCATCACCGACCCGGAGGACCCCGAGACGATCCTCGAGCCGCGCGGCCGGGTGCGCTTCCGCGACGTCCACTTCCGGTACCAGGACGCCCCCGAGCGCTACCGCGACCTCCTCGACGGCGTCGACCTCGAGGTCGAGCCGGGCGAGACGATGGCGCTGGTCGGCATCACCGGCTCCGGGAAGACGACGCTCACCGCGCTGCTCCCGCGCCTCTACGACGTGACCGGCGGAGCCATCGAGCTCGACGGCGTCGACATCCGCCGGCTCCGCCGCGACGAGCTGCGCACGCACATCGGCATGGCGTTCGAGGACGCGACGCTCTTCTCCACCAGCGTGCGCGAGAACGTCCTCCTCGGCCGACCCGACGCGACCGAGGAGGAGCTGCTCGAGGCCCTCGAGATCGCGCAGGCCGACTTCGTCCACCGCCTTCCCGAGGGCCTGGACACCAAGGTGGGCGAGGAGGGGATGAGCCTCTCCGGCGGCCAGCGCCAGCGCCTGGCCCTCGCCCGCGCGGTGGCCGCGCGTCCGGCGGTGCTCGTCCTCGACGACCCGCTCTCGGCGCTCGACGTCGACACGGAGGCGCGCGTCGAGGCGGGGCTGCGCCGCGTGCTCGGCGACACCACGGCGATCATCGTCGCCCACCGCCCCTCGACGGTGGCGCTCGCCGATCGCGTGGCACTGATGGAGGAGGGCCGCATCACCGCGGTCGGCACCCACAGCGAGCTGCTCGCGAGCAGCCCGCACTACCGCTTCGTCATCTCGAGCCTCGAGGAGGACGAGCTGACCCGGCCCGCCGGGACCGAGCGCATCGGCTCCCGCCCCACGACGACCCACCAGGAGACGCGATCATGAGCACGCTCGGTTCCTCCGAGGAGCGCGACGACCTCAGCAGAGCGGAGTCGGCGGCCCTGCGCCGGCGCTCGCTGCGGCTGCTCGGCTCCCTGCTGCGGCCGCTCCGGCTGCGGCTGGTGCTCACCGCGGTCGTGGTCGTCGTCGCGACCGCTGCCCAGGTCGCGGGACCGGCGCTGATCGCGGCGGGCATCGACAACGGCCTGCCCGCGGTCCTCGCGGGGAACGCGGTCCCGCTGGCGGTCACGGTCGGCGCCTACATCCTCACCGGACTCGTCGGCGCGCTCCTGGTCGCCTGGTACACCGTGCTCTCCGCGCGGGTGAGCCAGGCGATCCTGATCGACCTGCGCAAGCGGGTCTTCCTGCACACCCAGAAGCTGAGCCTGGAGTTCCACGAGAACTACACCTCCGGCCGGATCATCTCGCGCCAGACCAGCGACCTCGACTCCATCCGCGAGCTGCTCGACTCCGGCATCAACCAGCTGGTGCAGGGTGCGCTCTACATGGGCTTCGTCGCGATCGCCCTGGTCTCCCTGGACGGCGTGAGCGGCATCGTGCTCGCCTGCGCCCTGGTGCCGCTCGCGCTGCTCACCCGCTGGTTCCAGAAACGGTCGCAGGCGCTGTTCCGCGGCACTCGCGTCGCCTCGTCGCGGCTCATCGTGCAGTTCGTGGAGTCCATGACCGGCATCCGCGCCGTGCAGACCTTCCGCACGCAGAAGCGCAACGAGTCCGTGTTCGGCGGGGTCGTCGAGCAGTACCGGCTCGCCTACAAGCGCGTCTTCGGGGTGTTCGGCACCTTCGACCCCGGGCTCGTGCTGATCGGCAACGTCACCGTCGCCGTGGTGCTGTTCATCGGCGGCGTCCGCGTGCTCGACGGCGGGCTCGAGATCGGCGCGCTGCTGGCGGTCCTGCTCTACACCCGGCGCTTCTTCGACCCGGTGCAGGAGATGGCGATGTTCTACAACTCCTACCAGTCGGCGGCCGCCGCGCTCGAGAAGATCTCGGGCGTGCTGGCCGAGGAGCCGAGCGTCCCGGATCCGGCCCGCCCGGTCGACCTGCGCCAGGCGCGGGGCCGCCTCGGCTTCGAGGGCGTCCGCTTCGCCTACACCGCCGACCGCGAGGTGCTGCCGCGCTTCGACCTCGACATCCCCGCCGGGCAGACCATCGCCCTCGTCGGGTCCACGGGCGCCGGCAAGACGACGCTCGCCAAGCTGATCTCGCGCTTCTACGACCCGAGCGACGGCGTGGTGACCCTCGACGGCGTGGACCTGCGGCAGCTGCACCCGAAGGACCTGCGGCGCGCGATCGTGATGGTCACCCAGGAGGCGTACCTCTTCTCCGGATCCGTCGCCGACAACATCGCGATCGGGCGGCCGACCGCGTCCTACGACGAGATCGTCCGGGCCGCGCAGGCGGTCGGCGCGCACGAGTTCATCCAGGCGCTTCCGGACGGCTACGACACCGACGTGAACAAGCGCGGCGGCCGCGTCTCGGCCGGTCAGCGCCAGCTGATCTCGTTCGCCCGCGCGTTCCTGGCCGACCCGGCGGTGCTGATCCTGGACGAGGCGACCTCCTCCCTCGACATCCCGAGCGAGCGCCTGGTGCAGCAGGGCCTGCAGACGCTCCTGGCGGACCGCACGGCGGTCATCATCGCGCACCGCCTCTCGACGGTCGCGATCGCCGACCGGGTGCTGGTGATGGAGCACGGCCGCATCGTCGAGGACGGCACCCCGGAGGCGCTCATCGCCGGCGAGGGCCGCTTCGCCACCCTGCACGCGGCCTGGCGGGACTCGCTCGTCTGATCGGCTGCTGCTCGCGACTCACGTCCCGGAGCCGCTCCCGGCTCAGGGGCGCCAGCGGGCGCTGCGCACGTCGACGCGCCAGCCGCCCGGCGTGACGACGAGGGGCGTGCCCTCGCGCTCGTACTCCCGGCGGGCGCGCTCCTCGTGGCCGACCGGGGGCGCTCCTCCCGCGCGGACGACGCGCCACCAGGCGGTGTCGGAGCCGTAGCGGGCCATCACCGTGCCGACCGCGCGTGCCGCACGCGTGCCGAGGACCGCGGCGATCTCGCCGTAGGCCATCACGCGTCCGGGCGGGATCGAGGCGACCACCTCGAGGACGGCGGAGACGAAGTCGGCCGGCTCCGCTGCCTCCGGCGCCGCGCTCAGAGCGTCAGCGCCCCGATGTTCTCGCCGTACTGCGTCTCGCCGACGACCTCGAAGCCGATCCAGCGGAAGAACTGCTCCGGGCCGTCCTCGCCGGACTCCCAGATCACCGTGAGGGTGTCGAAGCCGCGGGCGCGCGCTTCGTCGGCGGTGGCGCGGACGGCGAAGGTGCCCACGCCGCGGCCCTGCTTCGCCGCGTCGATGTTGATGCGCCAGATGCAGCTGCGGAACTCCTCCGCCGCCTCCGGGTCGAAGTGCGCGTGGATGAAGCCGACCAGCTCGTCGCCGTCCATCACGGCCCGCTGCCAGGAGGCGCCCGGGTCGATCACCGCGGCGGCGGCGGAGTAGGAGACCGGCGCGATGAACTGCTCCTGGCCGGGTTTGAGGCTCAGACCGTTCACGGCGGAGATGTTCGAGGCGGACAGCTCTTCCAGGCGGAGGTCACTCATGCCGTCACTGTACCGGCGGCGCAGGACGGCGGGCATCCTCCTGTCGGGCGACGTGCGCCGGCCCCGGCGCGGACGATCGAGAACTGTCTCGACATCGAGACAGTTCGGGCCTCGGGTAGGCTGGCGGAGGCCATCCGGAGCGGTGCAGAGCCGCCCGTCCCGCACAGGTGCGGGGTCATCGACACCATGGGAGAGCAATGTCCAAGATCAAGGTTGAGGGAACGGTCGTCGAGCTCGACGGCGACGAGATGACGCGCATCATCTGGCAGAAGATCAAGGACACCCTCATCCACCCGTACCTCGACGTGAACCTCGAGTACTACGACCTCGGCATCGAGTACCGCGACGAGACGGACGACCAGGTCACGATCGACGCGGCGCACGCCATCCAGAAGCACGGCGTCGGCGTGAAGTGCGCGACCATCACCCCCGACGAGGCCCGCGTCGAGGAGTTCGGCCTCAAGAAGATGTGGAAGTCGCCCAACGGCACGATCCGCAACATCCTCGGCGGCGTGATCTTCCGCGAGCCGATCATCATCTCGAACATCCCGCGCCTGGTCCCCGGCTGGAACAAGCCGATCATCATCGGCCGCCACGCGTTCGGCGACCAGTACCGCGCCACCGACTTCGTCTTCAAGGGCAAGGGCACGCTGACCGTCGAGTTCACGCCCGAGGACGGCTCCGAGCCGATGAGGTTCGAGGTCTACAAGGCCCCGGACGACGGCATCGCGCAGGTCCAGTACAACCAGGACGCGTCGATCCGCGACTTCGCCCGCTCGTCGCTGAACTACGGCCTCTCGCGCAATTACCCGGTCTACCTCTCCACCAAGAACACGATCCTCAAGGCCTACGACGGCCGCTTCAAGGACATCTTCGAGGAGATCTTCGAGACCGAGTTCAAGGAGCGCTTCGACGCCGCGGGCCTCACCTACGAGCACCGCCTCATCGACGACATGGTCGCCTCGACCATGAAGTGGGAGGGCGGCTACGTCTGGGCCTGCAAGAACTACGACGGCGACGTCCAGTCCGACACCGTCGCGCAGGGCTTCGGCTCGCTGGGCCTGATGACCTCCGTGCTCTCCACGCCCGACGGCAGCGTCGTCGAGGCGGAGGCGGCGCACGGCACCGTCACGCGCCACTACCGCCAGCACCAGGCAGGCAAGCCCACCTCGACGAACCCGATCGCCTCGATCTACGCCTGGACGCGCGGCCTCGCGCACCGCGGCAAGCTCGACGGCAACCAGGAGCTCATCGACTTCTCGCTCACCCTGGAGGACGTGGTCATCAAGACGGTCGAGTCCGGGAAGATGACGAAGGACCTCGCCCTGCTCGTCGGCCCCGAGCAGGGCTGGCAGACGACCGAGGAGTTCCTCGCGACCCTCGATGAGAACCTGAAGGCCCGCATGTCGGCCTGATCTCCGGCTTCAGCAGACGCGTCCGGCCCGCACGATCCACGGATCCTGCGGGCCGGAGGCGTATCCGGGCCCGGTGGGACGCGCCCTTGCCGAGCGCCTCAGAGCGCCCGGGCGAGGTCCTCCATCGCGTGGAGCGGATCGGGCCCCGACGGCATCAGCACGACGCTCGACGCACCGGCCTCGTGCAGCAGGCCGATGCGGCGACGAGCGTCCTCGGGAGTGCCCACGACGGCCAGCTGGTCGACCCAGGCGTCGGGCAGGTCGCGGACGAAGGCGGCGCGGTCGGCGCTCTCGGCCCGCAGGCGGGCGAAGTCCTCGGCGAAGGGGAGCGGCTCGATGTGCGGCGCCCAGTCCGGCTCGCCGATCCACTCGAGTCCCGGCCGGACCGCGTCGCGCGCGGCGGCCGCGTCGTCGTCCACGGCGGCCACGTTGTAGGCGACGATCCGTCCGGTGCCGCCCAGGTGGCCGCGGGCCGCCGCGAGGTACTCCGGAGTGACGGGCTCGGCCAGGACGACCCCGTCGGCGATCCGGCCCGCGAGCGCCAGCGACTTCGGTCCGCGGACGCCGGCCAGCAGCGGCGGCACGACGGCGGGCGGCGACTCCAGGACGAGGCCGTCCACGTGCACGTAGCGGCCGGAGCGGTCGGTGCGCTCGCCGGAGAGCAGCGAGCGGATCGCGTCGAACTGCTCCTCGAGCAGGGTGAGCGGGCTGCGCGGCCAGACGCCGAGGCCGCGCATCCAGTGCGGCATCCCGTGCCCGATGCCGGCGTGGACACGGCCGGAGAACAGTTCGCCGAGAGTGCCGAGCTCCATCGCGGTGAAGGCCGCCGTGCGCACGGCGGCGGGCAGGATGCCGATGCCGACGACGATCCGCTCGGTGGCGGCGAGCACCGCGCCGGCCTGGGCGATGCCGCCGCGGAAGCCGAGGTCCTCGACCACCCAGAGCTCGTCGAAGCCGAGCTCCTCGGCGCGGCGGGCGTAGACGAGCACCTCGGAGGCGGGGAGATCGCGGGGGAGCAGGACGCCGACAGCGGTGTCGGAGGAGGAGGCGCGCATCCGGCCAGCGTAGGGCGTGCGGACACGCGGAGGGCCCGCCCGCACGATCGCGGACGGGCCCTCGCTCGTCGTCCTACTCGGCGGCCGCCTCGCCGATCCGCACCTGCTCGGGGCGGGCGGTCGAGACGACCTCGATGCGGCGGGGGCGCGCCTTCTCGCTGACCGGGATGGTCACCGAGAGCACGCCGTTGTCGTAGGACGCGGCGATGCGCTCGGTGTCGACGCCCTGGCCGAGGCTCAGCTGGCGGACGAAGGTCGCCGACTGGCGCTCCCGGGTGATCCGGGTGACGTCGTCGCCGCCCGCGACGGTGCGCTGGGCGCGGATGGTGAGGAGCTGCCCGTCCACGTCGACGTCGACCGACCCGGGGTCGATGCCGGGGAGGTCGGCGGTGAGGACGTAGTGGTCGCCGTCCCGGTACAGGTCGATCGGCATCCGGCGGGGCCCCTGGCCGGAGCCGAGGAGGGCGGTGGCGAGGCGGTCCAGCTCGCGGACGGGGTCGTAGGTGACAGCCATGAGATCACTCCATTCAGTCGTGCAACGAAGAGTTCCAAGAGTTGAGCCGACCCGGCTCAACGCGATTAAATTAGCACTCGGGGAGGGGGAGTGCCAACGGATCGGCCCCCTTCAGCGTCGACTTCGTTACCTGTTCGTAACAAAGCTGGGCAATCGAGTTCGTAGGGTCGTTTCTGTGTGGAAACCGATCCGGTTCCCAGCGAATGTGAGTAAGGACATCGATTGCCGATCCACCTGTCCCACCGACCACCCGTCCGCCGCGCTGAGAGGCGCATCCTCGCGGGCCTCGCCGTCCTCGGAGTCGCCGCGACCGCGGCCTTCGCCACCACCGGCGCCAGTGCCGCCCCTCTCGCCGGCAGTGCCTCGCTCGTCGGCGGGCTCTCCGTCGGCCAGAGCTTCGACGACGGCGACTACGTCGTCACCCTCGTCGAGCCCTCCGCGGCCACCTACCAGGGCAGCGATGCCCGTTTCGCCCGCACCGCGCCCGTCGACGGTGCGCAGCTGCAGGCCGCCTCGGCTCCGGTGGAGGACTACTCCGCCCACCTCGAGCAGCGCCAGGAGGACGTCGCCTCCGCGGTCGACGCCGCCATCGGCTACCACTACACCGTCGCCCTCAACGGCTTCTCCGCGACCCTCTCGGGCGAGCAGGCGGGCGAGCTCGCGAGCCGCCGCGACGTCGCCCAGGTCCGCAAGGTCGAGAACCTGAAGGTCGACCGCGCCGCGCAGGCCTCGCCGCTCGCCGCGGCCGCCGCCGGTACCCCCGTGCCCGACACCGGACAGCAGCGCTCCACCGACTTCCTCGGCCTCGAGGGCGAGGCCGGCGTCTGGCAGAAGCTGGGCGGCATCGACAAGGCGGGCGAGGGCGTCGTCGTCGGCGTCATCGACTCCGGCATCGCGCCCGAGAACCCCTCCTTCGCAGGCGCGCCCCTGGCGACCTCGCCCGGAGCGGCCCCCTACACGGACGGCACCACCACCTCCTTCGTGAAGTCGGACGGCGGCACCTTCGTCGGCTCCTGCTCGCCGGGGCTCCCCGCTTCCGAGCAGTGGGACGGCGACGAGTGCAACCAGAAGCTCATCGGCGCACGCTGGTTCCTCGCGGACGAGGAGGTCGGCTCGACGGACAACCCCGAGTACCGCTCCCCGCGCGACGCCGACGGACACGGCTCGCACACCGCGAGCACGGCAGCCGGCAACAACGGCGTCGAGGCGAGCGTCGACGGCTACGACTACGGGAAGATCTCCGGAGTCGCCCCGGCCGCCAAGGTCGCCGCGTACAAGGTCTGCTGGAACGGACCCGACGAGGGCACCGACGACGACGACTTCTGCTCCGGAGCGGGCATCCTCGCGGCCATCGACGCCGCGACCAAGGACGGCGTCGACGTCATCAACTTCTCGATCGGCGGCGGCTCGGCCACCTCGACCCTGACCGCGATCGACGAGGCGTTCCTCAACGCCGCCGCCGCCGGCGTCTTCGTCGCGGCCTCGGCCGGCAACTCGGGTGCGGGCGCCTCCACGCTCGACCACGCGTCGCCCTGGTACACCACGGTCGCCGCGTCCTCCATCCCGACCTACACCGCGACCGCCGCTCTCGGCGACGGCCAGAAGTTCGTCGGAGGATCCATCTCGGTCCACGAGGACGTCACCGGACCGCTGGTGAACAGCGCCGACGTCGTCCGCTCGGGCGCCGAGAACCCCGCCATCTGCGAGACCGGCACCCTCGACCCCGACAAGGTGAAGGGCACGATCGTCGCCTGCACCGCGGGCGTCACCGCGCGCGTCTCCAAGTCGGCCGAGGTCGAGCGGGCCGGCGGCATCGGCATGCTGCTGCTCAACCCGACCCCGAACGCCCTGCACGTCGACGACCACTCGGTCCCGAGCATCCAGATCGACTCGCAGGCCTACCAGGCGATCACGACCTACGCCGGCACCGCCGGTGCGACCGTGACCCTCTCCGAGGGCAACTCGTCCGGAGCCTCCATCCCCGTCCCGCAGGTCGCCGGCTTCTCGTCGCGCGGACCCGCTGAGGCGGACGGCGCCGACGTGCTGAAGCCCGACCTCACGGCGCCCGGCGTCGCGATCCTCGCCGACAGCTTCAACGCCGAGGGCGACGACCCCGCCTTCGCGTTCGAGTCCGGCACCTCGATGTCGTCGCCGCACGTGGCGGGCCTCGGCGCGCTGATCCTCGGCGCGACCCCGAAGGCCTCGCCGTCCGCGGTGAAGTCGGCCATGATGACCTCCGCCTACGACAGCGTCGACCAGTCGGGCGCCGCGTCCGAGGACGTCTTCGCCCAGGGCGCCGGACACGTCGACCCTGCCGCGTTCCTCGATCCCGGACTGCTCTACCAGAGCGGCACGGAGGACTGGATCGCGTTCCTCAAGGGTGCGGGCTACGTCTTCACCTCGAACCCGGTGATCGACCCGATCGCCGCGATCGACCCGTCCGACCTCAACCAGGCCTCGATCGCGATCGGCGCCCTCGCGGGCACGCAGACCGTGACCCGCACGGTCACCTCGACCGGCGCGGGCACCTACACCGCCTCGGTCGACGGCCTCGCCGGGATCGACACCGTCGTCTCGCCCTCGACCCTCTCCTTCACGGGTGCGGACCAGACGGCGGAGTACACGGTCTCCTTCACCACCGGCTCGGCGGCGCTCAACCAGTTCGCCACCGGCTACCTGACCTGGGCGAGCGCGGAGCACGACGTCCGCAGCCCGATCGCGGTGCGCCCCGTCCTGCTGGACGCGCCCTACGAGGTCTCCGGCACCGGCTCGACCGGCACCGGCACGGTGACGGTCACGCCCGGCATCACCGGCGCGCTGCCGCTCACCGCGAGCGGTCTCGCGGAGGGTGTCCTCGCCGAGGACGCCACCGCCGCCGACGGCCACTCGGCGACGCTCCCCACGGGGAAGTCGCTGACGACCACCGTCGTGGTGCCGGAGGGCGCCGAGTTCGCCCGCTTCGACCTCGACTCGCTCGACGACGCGGCCGACCTCGACCTCACCGTCACCAGCGAGAGCACCGACAAGGTCTTCACCTCGGCGACCGGCTCGGCCGACGAGCGCGTCGACATCGCCGACCCCGCTCCGGGCGAGTACACGGTCCAGGCCGATGTCTACTCGACCGCTCCGGGATCCTCGACCGTCACGTTCGACTTCCGCAGCTTCGTCATCACTCCGGAGAACGGTCTCGGCTCGCTGAGCACCGACCCCGCCGTGGTCGACGCCGTGCAGGGCGAGCCGATCGCGTACGCGGTCTCCTGGTCGAACCTGGCGGGCCCGGCCCGCTACCTCGGCCGTGTCGCCTACACCGATTCGGGACTCGCGACGCTCGTGAGCGTCGACGTCACCGAGGCGGTCACCCCCACCCCGACGCCGACCGCGACTCCGGAGCCCACGGGCACCCCGGAGCCGACCGCGACGCCGACGGCCGGCCCCACCGCCGGACCGGGGGAGCCCACCTCCACGCCGACCGCCGGACCGGGCGCGCCCGGCCACGGCGCCGGCGGCCTCCCGTCGACGGGCTTCGACGGCGGTCTCCTCGGAGCCGCCGCCCTCGCCCTCCTCGGTGCAGGTGCTGTGATCACCGGCCTCCGACGCCGCGCCCTGGCGCAGCGTGAGGCGGGCGCCGCGGAGTAGTCCTCCGCGACCGCCGCGAACGGCCGTCCCCCTGCTCCTTCCGGAGCGGCGGGGGCGGCCGTTCGCCGTTCCCGGTCGGGGAGGCGGAGACGGGGCGGATCGTGGTGCGGGCCGGGAGCAGGACCGGCCGGGCTGCGTGGGGAACGGCTCGAGAGGGGAGGCGGGAGGGGGTCGGGGGAGAGAGCGGCGATCAGGCGGGGCGGAGCACCTTCGACTGCGGGCCCGGCGGCGCGATCGGCCCTGGATCCCGCTGCGGTAGCGCATCGCCGGCGGCGCATCGACGGGAGAGCGCAGTGGCGACAAGCGGCTGCGAGCCTGGACGACGCGTTCGGTTCCGCTCCGGGGCGGCGGCGAGCGCACGGGGACAGCGGTGCACCCTCGGGGACAGCGGTGGACGGCTCCGAGCGAGCGCCCCCTCGGCCTGAGCGGCCGCCGTCAGGATCAGAGGGAGCGGCGTCCCGCGATGACGCCGGAGACGACGGCGAGGACGCCGAAGACGATCGCGACGACCGGCTGGCCGAGGTCCAGCCACGCCAGCGCGGCGGCGCCCATCACGAGCAGCTCGATCAGCGAGCGGCCGTAGACGTCGATCGCGAGGACCGCGCGCGGCGACAGGAAGAGCGCCCAGATCAGCGCGGCGACCACCGGAGCGCCGATGCCGAGGACGATGTTCCACGGCAGGTCCCACGACGCGAAGCCCCAGAGGGCGAAGGTCGCCAGCGCGACGAGCTCCAGGAGGAACCGGAGGATCGCGTTCGGGCCGATCCTGATCTCGGTGCCCGCGGTGTCCGCTCCTGCTCGATTCACGCCGACCATGCTAGCCGCCGGAGGTCAGCGGAAAATGATGGTGCGGGCCCCGTCGAGGAGCACCCGGTCCTCCGCGAACCATTTGACCGCCTGCGTGAGCGTGCGGCTCTCCTCGTCCTGCCCGATGGCCACGAGCTGGGCGACCGAGTGCGAGTGGTCCACGCGGACGACGTTCTGCTCGATGATCGGCCCCTCGTCGAGGTCGCTGGTGACGAAGTGCGCGGTCGCCCCGATCAGCTTGACGCCGCGGGCGTGCGCCTGCTTGTACGGGTTCGCGCCCTTGAAGCCCGGCAGGAACGAGTGGTGGATGTTGATGGCGCGACCGGCCAGTCGCGCGCAGAGCTCGGGGGAGAGGATCTGCATGTAGCGCGCCAGGACCACGAGCTCGACGTCGTGCTCCTCGACGACCTCCAGCACGCGCTCCTCGAACCCGCGCTTCGACTCCGGCGAGACCACGGGGCGCGACTCGAAGGGCACGCCGTAGAACTCGGCGAGGTCGCGCAGGCTGCCGTGGTTGGACAGGATCATCGGGATGTCCACCGCGAGCTGCCCGGCGCGCTGGCGGAAGAGCAGGTCGTTGACGCAGTGCGCGGCCGTGGAGGCGAGGACGAGGGTGCGCAGCGGCCGGCCGACGACGTCGAGGCGCCAGGTCATCCCGTAGTGCTCGGTGATCGGCAGCAGGGCGGCGGCGAACTCCTCGCGGCTGATCGGCGACTCCACCTGCAGGCGCATGAAGAAGCGGCCGGTGTCGGCGCTCGAGAACTGCTGGCTCTCGGTGATGTTGCCGCGGGCCTGGACGACGGCACCGGACACGGCGTGCACGATGCCCGGCTGGTCGGGGCAGGCGAAGGTCAGGGTCCAGTGGTTTCCCGCGGGCCGGGCGCCGGACCACGCGGCGTCGCTGCCCGTCGGACGGGTGCTCGCGGAGGCGGGCCGGGGAGTCGCGGACGCGGCGGGTTCGGGCTGCATCCGCCCAGGATAACGGTGGGGCACGGGGCGGTCCGCGCGCCTCAGCCCGCGTCGACGGACACGACGGCGACGGGTCCCGTCCGCCCGTCCGGGGAGGAGTAGCGGACGCCGATCGTGTGCCTCCCAGGACCGACCTCCAGGGTCGCGGCGAGGACGGGGGCTCCGGGAGCGAGGGACCGCACCTGCCCGCCGTCGACCAGGAGGTCGAGGCCGTCCGCGTCGGGATCGGCGAGCACGAGCACACCGACCGCGCCCCCGCTCGACGCGGCCCGGGCGAGGAGCACCGGAGCGCGCAGGTCGACCGTCTCGGGGGCGCTGACTCCTGCAGCGGTGCGCGCCAGCACCGTGGTCGTGCCCGCGGGGAGGGGGAGCGCCGGCGCGGTCCAGGAGCCGTCGGCGTCGGCGGTGGCGGAGCCCACGCGGCGTCCGTCGGAGGCGTCCTCGAGGAGCACCTCGGCGCCGGGCGTGGCGGTGCCCCGGGCATCGGGCAGCAGCCGGCCGTCGGTGTCGAGCGCGAGGGTCGGTGCGGCCGGAGCGGGAGGTGCGGCCGGAGCGGGAGTCGTGACCGGAGTGGGAGTCGAGACCGGAGCGGAGGTGCTCGGCGCCTCTGTCGGGACCGGCGCCGGAGTGCTCGGTACGTGCGTCCCTGCCGGAGCCGGAGTGTCCGGTGGGGGAGTCACGGTCGGAACAGGAACAGGAGGAGGAACAGGAACCGGAGTGCTGGGTGCGGGGGTCGGGACCGGAACGGAGGGCAGGGCCGGGCCGTTGCCGATCGGGCCCGGCGCGGAGCTCCCGGTCGTGGTCCCCGGCGGCCCGGAGGGGGCCGGACCCTCGGTGACGGCAGGGGAGGGCGCCGGTGCGGGGCTGCCGGTCACGGC